>NZ_JBNUPG010000026.1:0-16716 GCF_050409545.1 Facklamia sp. P12932
AATGGTCATATGATTTTGATACAATGACATTCATGGCAACAGATGAAAAAGCACCAGAATTATATACTTACAAATTAATAGTAAAAACAGCTGATACTAATATTACATCAGAATATAAAGCAGAAAGTATGCAAGCAGCTGACCAATACTTCCACGACTATGTAGCAGGTCAAGGATTAAAAGGCTTAGAATGGTCATATGATTTTGATACAATGACATTCATGGCAACAGATGAAAAAGCACCTAAATTATATACATTTAAATTAGTTCTAAAAACATCTGATACTAACATTACATCTGAATATGAAGCTGCATCTATGAAAGAAGCTGAAAAATACTTCCATGACTATGTTGCTCGCTTTGGTTTAGGTGAGTTAGTATGGTCATATGATGAAGAAACTATGACATTTATGGTAACTGAAAAACCTGCAGATGAAAAACCTGCAGATGAAAAACCAAAAAATCCAAAGCCAGTAGAAAATAAAAAAGAAAAATCTGAATTACCACAAACTGGTGAAGGTTCAACCTTCGCAATTTATGGTGCAGCAGCATTATCTGTATTAGCAGGATTAGGCTTAGTTGCTAAGAAACGTGAAGAAGCATAGTTAATTTAATAGCAGCTATTTAAAAGAGCAAGATAATTTTGCTCTCAGATTGAAGACAAACCCTATTTGAGTAACTCTCAAGGAAGGGTTTGTCTTTATTTGTCTTAAAAGTTTCCTGTAAAATAAAAAACCGAAGCCTTTCTAGCTCTTCATCTCTAGTATATTTGCCAATTTCTTCATGTTTAAACAAGTAAAAGTGAGCCCTGCTTTAAATTCCATCAAGATTTTTCCAATAAAATGCGTCTATCGAAAGCCATGATGTTCTTTAGCAGTGCCGAATATTCTGTCAGCGGACTCTTTGGATTCTTTATAAAGAGCACGCATACCCTCTGAATACCTGATATCCTCACACCTTTCAAGGGCTTTTTGCCACACATGTCGGCTAATTACACATTTATTTTGATTGTTCTCCTGATCTTGACGAGAGGCTTTGTACTCTCGATAGCCTTTTTGATTAGTGGTCGTAGAATGATAGACCCCATTTTTGCATCTAAATAACAGTCATAGTATTCATCATAGATACACTCTCTATGCTCGGGTTTACGTCTTGGTCGCGTATAAGGAAACACTGGTATGGTGGATTGGTTTAAAAGAAATTGAACGATGGTGGGCGTTTTATATCTCGCCTCTGCAATGAGATGAGTGGAATTAAAAAGAGTAATCTTTTTAAATAGTAATCGAAATACTTGCGTATAGTGGGTATTTCTAGAGTAGACACTATAAGCTAATATCCACCCCCTTGCGATTGCAAGCTGTTTGAATAGTATAGGCAAAAACTTGCTTATGACCCCTTTTATGAAACTACCTTGCATTCGGATTATTGGGACTGATTGTTTGGGACTTTGTTAAGGTCTCTTTTTTTATAAATTCAAAGTTTCCATTATTAAAAAAGGTATAAGACTGTTATAATGTAGCTAACAAATTTAGAGGAGTTCGGTTTATGCAAAAGAAAAAGAGTTTTTTTTATTGTTTGTTAATAGGGTTCCTGTTCAGTCTTTATACTTGTTCTAACTTGATGGTAGAAGCAACTTCTGATCCTTTCATTCCACGACCTGCCCTTCCGTCAGACTTAAAGAAAGTAGAGAAATCTACAAACTCTGATGACGAATCATCCGTTGGTGAGAATGAGGAAAGAGCATCTAATAAAGCAATGGAACAAGGTTTGTTTGAAACAGATATTGTTGTTTATCCCCTTAATGAGTTTGAAAATCAAGAATCACTAGATAACTTTGCCAATTATGTAAAGAATGATGCAAGTCTGAACGATCAGATGATTTTAGAGGATGTTTCTGAAGAGAGTCGCTTTTTACTTTCAGCAAATTATCGTGACAGTGCTAAAGAAGACGGGCAATTGATTATTTTATATTTCCCAGTCAGTATTGTCGATCAAAATCAAGCCCAAGAAGTCTTGGATAAACATTTATTATATTATCCCGATTTGTTTGAAAAAGGTGAACTGACATCACAAGGTGATGGATATGATCTGGCTTTTGCTTTGAAAGTTAATGCCAATGCAGATGGCTTTGGTATCGATACAGATAAGCAAGAAATTGAGTACTATGATCAAAGAGAACCTTATCAGTATGAACTAGAATCGAATGGTGATGACCCCTATCGTCAAGCGATAGAAGAGCGTTTTCCTGGTGAATTCAGCTTTGAAAGTGTAGAAGAAAATGGCAAAACGTTAGTGACACTTCGCCAACTACCTCTATCTGAACGTCAAGCGAATGTAGAAAGTAATGATAATGGCTCAGCGGTGGCAGGGAATTTATTCTCTCAATTCAACACCAAAATTAATGCGTATCTGACACAGATTAACTTAAAGGAAAAATTAATTAATTTAGGAATCTCTGAAGATAACGTTTCTATCGTGACCATAGGAGCAGTAGCAGTTTTAGTACTCTTAGGAATTATCTTAATAGTTTTAGGTTTTCGTCGCTAAATAAGAAAGGAAGAAAATAGAATGAAGAATAAACTTATTAATCTTTTAGTAGTTACCGTTTTAACGTTTGGATGCGTGGGGACAAGTTTTGCTCAGGATGACACTGAAAATAAGCCGGACACTGAGCAAACCCCACCCGCAAACGAAGGAAATCAGCCTGCACCACAGGAGTCTACGATTGCACCTAGTAAACCTCAAAATGAAACTACAACTAAGCCTAACAATGGTAGCGGTGAGTCTGAAGAGAAAGAAACAACTGTTGCTAACACTACAGTTGAAAGCCCAAAAGAAACAACTGTTCAAACTACAGAAACGACTGTAACAACGGTTGCTAGCCAGCCCCAACCTAATCCAAACCCTAGACCAACTCAACCTTATATTCCAAGTCGCCCACAGCCTTCCAATCGACCAGAAGATATTGAAGTGATTAAGATACCAGAAACAAGTATTGAAATGGAAGAAGAGACGGAAGTAGAAGAAGAGATTGACTTATTTGAGGGAGAATTCATTACTTTTAATGCTAATGTCTTCAAAGAAGAGTCAGAAGCGGATGATTTTATTCAATTGATTGAAGAAGATGAAGCGACAAAAGACCGCTTTATTGCTGAAAAAGAAATCATTGATGAAGACTTTATTTTGGTTCGAGTGACCTATGCAGAAGATGTTGAAGAAAAAGGACGCTACATTTTATTCTATATTTCGAGTGAATTTGAAACAGAAGAAGCAGCGGAGGAATACTTAGAGAAGCAACTACTGATTTATCCGGATCTTTTTGTTGCTGGAGAAATGATCAAAGTGGACGATAAATTCGATATCATCTTAGGTATTCGACCAGGCACCGAAACCCAAGCGCTAACTTACGATGAAGCAACCTTTGAAGTTCAATATGAGGCAGATCGCGAAGAATATCAATATATCGTTAAAGCTGATGAATTAACCGGTGAGTTTATTGATGAGATTCAAATGGCTGTAGAAGAGGCTTTTCCTGGTGAGTTTACATTCTCAGAAGAAGTAATATCTGATACTGAAAAAGAAGTGACCATGACTCCTCTTGAAATAGAAGAAGAATCAAGTGAAGAGATGGAAAGTTATTTAGAAGACTCAGAAGAAACAACGATGGAAAATTAGAGATTGGTTAAAAAATCGCCCTCAATTTAGATGAGGGCGATTTTTAAATAGCTTAATTAATTAAGCTTTAGAAGGAATTTTTCTAAGTCAGCCATTGAATTGGAGTTTTCCAATTTACTGTCTACTTTACCATCTTTAACAATGAGCAGTTGGGGAACCGTGGAAATTTCAAAGAAATTATCGACAACATCACGGAAATTATCATCCTCCATTCGCTCATCGGTATTATAATAATGATAATTTAGGTTCATTTCTTTAGCTAATTGATTTAACTTAGGTAGAAAAACACGACAATATGGACAAGAATCAAAACCTACATAGATTAGTTTGGCTTCATTTTTAGAATCTTCGATAACTGCTTCATAAGCAGTTTGACCTTCTATTTTAGAAAGGTTAGACATCTTTAAAGGGGCGATACTTACTTCACCGGCATATTTTTCAATCTTGTCTAGCTCTTTATAGACTTTTTCTTTCGTTTCTTTATCTAAGTTTAAAAGAATAAGGTCTTCCTTAAAAGAAACTTGACCATCTTCTCCAATGTAGTCGCTTTTTTGATTTGTGATTGGATTTTCTTGTTTGTCTATTTTAGAATCATTTAGTTGGCAAGCAGTTAGTAAGAAACAGACTGACATTAGTAGGAACAATTTTTTATTTAATAATTTCACTGTAAACTTCCTTTCTAAAAAGCTTAGTAATGGTTTAACTCTTATAGAAAATATTTAATTACTTAAGCATGATAATAATTAAATTATATCACTTTTTTAGCAATAATGTTAAGATATATGAGATCGATTCAAGCAAGGGGTGTATTTATGTCCGATCATTATTATAGTCAGCAACCACAAAGCAGTCATGATGAACGTTATATTGAAGCACAGCTTTTTCACCAAAGTTATCAGTTTTCTACCGATGCGGGAGTTTTTTCCAAAGGTAGAGTGGACTTTGGTTCGCGCCTCTTGATAGAAAATTTTTTAAAGCTTAATCAAAGTATAAATTCCGGCCAACTATTGGAGTTAGGCTCAGGTTATGGGCCAATTTCGGTTGCCATTGCTGATCAATCGCAGTCACTTCAAGTGTTGGGTTTAGAAGTTAATCAGCGAGCCTTGGCATTAGCTAAGGAAAATATGCGATTGAATCGAGTGACAAATCTGGATTTTATACAAGCAGATGTTGTCACTCATAATTTCGAGCCAATTTATGATTATGTTTTAACTAATCCACCTATTCGAGCTGGTAAGACTATTGTTCAGCAATTTGTGACCCAAGCCTATCAAGCACTAAAAGAGGAAGGACAGTTATGGCTGGTTATCCAGAAAAAACAAGGGGCACCCAGTATGAAAAAGTTTATGGAAGAAACATTTGGAAATGTCAGTGAAATCGATCGCTCTAAAGGCTATTGGATTTTACAATCCATCAAGTAGTTTCAAGATTAAACACATTGGTTTTAAAAAGTCATTATTGATTAGAGGGGAAGCGTTTATTTGTTCGATAAAGTTAAAAATTATGTTACTCAGATTTCAGCTCCTATTTATATTGTGCTGACGTTTGTCGTGATTTCCTTTATTGGAGGAATACTATTAGCCACTCCTTTAGCTAGTCGATCAGGTGAATGGACGAAGCTAATTGATGCTTGGTTTACAGCTGTTTCAGCTGTTTGTGTAACGGGAAATGTAACAGTTAACACTACAGACCATTGGAATTATTTTGGACGAACGATTATTCTAGTTTTAATTGAAATTGGTGGACTTGGATTTATGACCTTATGGGTTACCGTTTTTATCTATATGGGCAAGCAAATAAATCTAAGACTGCATAAAGTTTTACTTGAATCTTTAAATATCTCCGATATTTCTGAAGTTAGAAATCTTTTGAGCTATATCATCCAATTCTCTTTGATTGTACAGATTATTGGGGCGGCTTTATTAGGAATCGACTTTATTCCACGCTTTGGCTGGTTAAAAGGAACTTATTATGCCATCTTTCATAGTGTGTCCGCCTTTTGTAATGCCGGTTTTGATTTGTTGGGAGATTCTATGATTGGTTTCCAAGACAATCCTTTAGTTCTCCTAACTTGTATGGGTTTGATTATCATTGGTGGATTAGGTTTCATTGTTTGGCGAGATTTGCTAACCTTTTATCGCAATCGTAAATTATTGTGGCATACTAAAATAGTTTTGACTACAACGGCTATTTTACTCCTTTTAGGAACAGTATTATTCGCTCTAACTGAACAACCTAGTCCTTTGTTTAAGGACCAACCCTTCTTTATTAGACTTGTAAACTATCTTTTTCTAGCGGTGACACCACGAACCGCTGGCTTTTCGAATGTGGACTATACCGCTTTATCATCTGCCGGTATTTTCTTAACCATCGTCTTAATGTTTCTAGGCGCTTCTTCGGGATCCACCGGGGGTGGGGTTAAGACCACTACTTTAGCAAGTCTTTTAATTTTTTCTTCTTCAGCTATTCGTCGTAGAGGATCGGTTATCTTTAAGCGTACCATCCCTGAAGGAGCTATTTTGAAGGCCATCTTTATTTTAATTTCAGGCTTAAGCTTAATTACCTTTGTCACCATGATCTTGTTAATAACAGAAACAATTCCTCCAGGATTCGGCATCGAATATGTAGTAGTAGAAGTTGTCTCTTGCTTTTCAACAGTTGGTTTAAGTATGGGTTTAACCCCTAATTTAACTGGTGTTGGTAAAACCGTTTTAATTTTTATGATGTTTATTGGTCGAATCGGGTTGTTAACTATTTTTTGGTCAGCGAGTATGGGAAGAAAGCCATCAAAGATTAAATACCCGCATGGTAACTTGATGATAGGATAGAAAGGGAGAAACTTTCATGAAAAAAGAAATCACAGCAGTTTTAGGTCTCGGATTATTCGGAACATCCTTAGCCAAAACTTTAGCGGAAAACCACAAGCAAGTAATCGTGATTGATCGCGACATGGAGCTAGTTGAAGCTATTGCTAGCAAGGTGGAAGTAGCTGTACAAGGTGACTTTACCAAGTATGAAGTATTAAAAGAAGCCGGAGTTGGTGAAGCACAAATGGCAATTATTGCCTCCTCTTCAAAGTTTGATAATACGATTACTACCTTATTATCTTTGCAAAAGTTAGAAGTACCGACCATTATCGCAAAAACGCGCAAAGAAGAGTATAAAGAAGTTCTTTTGAAATTAGGCGTTGATCGCGTTATTTTACCCGAAACAGATATGGGGATTCGGATTGGTAATGAACTGACCAATGATTCGGTACTCGATTTAATTCAATTAGACGCTCAGAGCCACATTGTTGAATTTACCGCTCGTAAGAATTGGATAGGGAAGACGATTGAAGAAATAAATTTTAGAAGCCGTTATGATATTAATTTGATTGCGATTAAGTCTCGTATTGAAGAAGGATTTGATATTAATGTCAATCCAGACTTTATTATTGAAGAAAGCGACCTCTTTGTCGGCTTAACCAACACCAATAATGCGAAAGTTTTATTAGAAAAAGAAATTTAAGATTTTATATTTATAAGACCACTTGCTAATTTAATTCGAGTGGTCTTTTGCTTTTAAAGTCTGAGAAAGAAAGTCTTGACTTTGATAAAAAATAAGTGTAATATTGAATAACGCATAGCGTGAACATTGAATTCAAAATGGCACCGAAATATTGTCCGGTCGGCGATTTTGGCAGAGTAAACAAAAGATTGAGGAAGCTTAGGCGATTAAAATCAATTCTTTTGTCTTTTTTTTGCCCTTAAAAAGGACAAAAAGCATTTTGTTATCAAATTGTAATATTTGTAAACACATTGTAATCTGCCGGTCGATAGTTAAAGCAAGCCCAGAAGAATCACCATTCGCTACGTAATATTAAAGAGGGGTGAATTGTTTGAGTCAGCATCATATCGTGAAATATGGTAAAAAAGCAGAACGTCGTAGTTATGCACGAATTGATGAGGTTTTGGAATTACCAAACTTGATTGAAATCCAAACCGATTCCTATCAATGGTTTTTAGAAGAAGGATTAAAGACCATGTTCCAAGATATCTCGCCAATCGTCGATCATACAGAAAATTTAGAACTTTATTTCCATGATTACTCATTTCAAGAGGCTAAATATACAGTAGAGGAAGCTCGTTCCCACGATGCCAACTACTCTAAACCAATCTATGTTAATTTGCGCTTAGTTAATAAAGAATCTGGTGAAGTAAAAGAACAAGAAGTATTCTTTGGCGATTTCCCAATTATGACGGATATGGGAACCTTCATCATTAATGGGGCAGAGCGTGTTATTGTTTCACAATTAGTACGTTCTCCAGGTGTCTACTTCCATGATAAAGTAGACAAAAAATCAAGACATACTTTTGCTTCAACCGTTATTCCTAACCGAGGAGCTTGGCTAGAATTTGAAACGGATGCTAAAGGAATTGCCTATGTCAGAATTGACCGGACACGTAAATTGCCAATTACAGCCTTAATTCGTGCACTTGGTTTTGGCGAAGATGACGAGATTGTTGAAATCTTATCTGAAACCACCCTATTGAATGACACTTTAGCTAAAGATGTCCATAAAAACATTTCTGACTCCCGTGCCGAAGAAGCCTTGAAAGATATTTATGAACGCCTACGTCCTGGTGAGCCGAAGACAGCAGATTCTTCACGTAACTTATTAACGGCTCGTTTCTTTGATCCAAGACGTTATGATTTAGCGCCAGTTGGACGTTATAAGATTAATAAAAAACTCCACTTAAAGCACCGTCTTTTAGGAATGACACTCGCAGAAACTTTGGCAGACCCAGAAACAGGTGAAGTACTCTTCACAGAAGGAACTGAACTTTCTGCAGGAGATATTGAACGTTTAATCCCTTACTTAGATAATGGTTTGAATGTTTATACTTATACTCCTTCACCAGATGGTGTGATTGGTGAACCGATTGACTTGCAAGTGGTCAAAGTATACTCCCCTCTTGATTCGGACCGTGTGATTAACATTGTCGGTAACGCTAATCTTGAAGGAGTGCATCACTTAACCCCAGCAGATATTATCGCGTCAATGAACTACTATTTATTATTAAATGAACAAGTAGGCTCAACAGATGATATTGATCATTTGGGCAACCGTCGTATTCGTTCAGTCGGTGAATTACTGCAAAATCAATTCCGTATTGGCTTATCGCGTATGGAAAGAGTAGTCCGTGAAAGAATGTCCTTACAAGATGTCTCAACAATGACACCGCAACAGTTAATTAATATTCGTCCAGTTGTAGCGGCTATTAAAGAGTTCTTTGGCTCTTCCCAATTATCACAATTTATGGATCAAACCAATCCATTGGGTGAATTGACTCACAAGCGTCGTCTTTCTGCCTTAGGACCGGGAGGGTTAACACGTGATCGCGCTGGTTATGAAGTGCGTGACGTTCACTACTCTCACTACGGTCGTATGTGTCCAATTGAAACACCAGAAGGTCCAAACATTGGATTAATTAACTCCTTATCTTCATATGCAAAAATAAACCGTTATGGTTTCATTGAAACACCTTATCGTAAAGTGGATAAGGCTAACAAGACCGTTACAGAAGAAATTGCGTATTTATCAGCAGATGAGGAAGATTTATACATCATTGCTCAAGCTAACTCTCGTTTAAATGAAGATGGTACTTTTGAAAATGACACGGTTATGGCTCGTTATAAAGACCAAAACTTAGAGGTCAAAACTAACACAGTCGATTTTATGGATGTTTCACCAAAACAGGTAGTTGCAGTAGCAACGGCATCGATTCCTTTCTTAGAAAACGATGACTCCAACCGTGCTTTAATGGGAGCTAACATGCAACGTCAAGCAGTTCCTTTAATTCGTCCCAAAGCACCGATTATCGGAACAGGTATTGAGTATAAAGCTGCTCACGACTCGGGTGCGGCATTGATTTGCCGACGTCCAGGTCGAGTAACCTATGTGGATGCTGAACGTATTCGTGTGCAATTAGAAGATGGTTCCGTTGATGAATACCGCTTAACTAAATTTGCGCGTTCCAATGCGGGAACATGTTACAACCAACGTCCAATTGTTGTTGTTGGAGATCAAGTTGATGCTAATGAAATTTTAGCAGATGGATCTTCGATGGAAAACGGTGAAATGGCCTTAGGTCAAAACCCATTGGTAGCCTTTATGACTTGGGATGGTTATAACTACGAGGATGCCATCATCATGTCTGAACGTCTAGTTAAAGACGATGTCTATACCTCTATTCATATTGAAGAATATGAATCAGAATCACGTGATACTAAGTTAGGACCAGAAGAAATTACGCGCGAAATCCCTAATGTTAGTGAGGAATCCCTCAAATATTTAGATAAAGATGGAATTATTATGGTCGGTGCGGAAGTACGCGATGGAGATATTCTAGTCGGAAAAGTCACACCAAAAGGTGTGACTGAATTGACAGCAGAAGAACGCCTCTTACACGCTATTTTTGGTGAAAAAGCACGTGAAGTTCGTGACACTTCCTTAAGAGTTCCCCATGGTGGTGGTGGAATTGTGCACGATGTTAAGGTATTCACTCGTGAAAATGGCGACGAGCTTTCACCAGGAGTGAATAAATTGGTTCGTGTTTATATTGTTCAAAAACGTAAAATTCAAGTCGGTGACAAGATGGCTGGACGTCATGGAAATAAAGGGGTTGTCTCTTTAATCATGCCGGAAGAAGATATGCCATTTATGCCTGATGGGACACCAGTTGATATTATGTTAAACCCATTAGGGGTGCCTTCAAGGATGAATATTGGACAGGTCTTTGAATTACATTTAGGAATGGCCGGACGTCAATTAGGCATTAATTTTGCTACACCTGTCTTTGATGGGGCGAATGAAGAAGAGGTTTGGGAAACAGTTAGAGAAGCCGGATTAGAACCGGATGCTAAGACAACTCTATATGACGGTCGTACTGGAGAACCATTTGACCGAAAAGTTTCAGTCGGTGTCATGTATATGTTGAAACTCGCACACATGGTCGATGACAAGCTGCATGCACGCTCAACGGGCCCATATTCATTAGTAACCCAACAACCGCTCGGAGGTAAAGCACAGTTTGGTGGACAACGTTTTGGCGAGATGGAAGTTTGGGCCTTAGAAGCCTATGGTGCAGCTTATACCTTACAAGAAATCTTGACTTATAAATCAGATGATGTAGTAGGTCGTGTGAAGACATACGAAGCCATTGTCAAAGGAGAAGCTATTCCCAAACCTGGTGTACCAGAATCCTTCCGTGTATTAGTTAAAGAACTACAAGCTTTAGGATTGGACTTGAAAGTCTTGGATGCTGAAGATAAAGAAATTGAACTATTGGATGATGACGATGAAGATGATGTAATTAACTTTAATGCGCTTGAGAAGTATAAAGAAGATCAAAAAGCCGCTGAAGAAAAGAGCGTCGTTCAAACAAGTGAAACTAATGAAAGTTCAGCCTCAATTACTAGTGGAGATACAACTAAAGAAGACTAGTAATGTCTAAATGCCTTGGAGCCATTGGAGAAAAGGCACTCCATTAATTGGTGGAAACACCAGCTTAAATCAAGAAGGAGGTCGGCCCCTTGATAGATGTTAATAAATTTGATTCCATGAAAATCGGTCTCGCATCCCCAGAAAAAATTCGTTCATGGTCTTATGGGGAAGTCAAAAAACCAGAAACCATCAACTATCGAACTTTAAAACCCGAAAAAGATGGACTCTTTTGCGAGCGTATTTTTGGTCCTACCAAGGATTGGGAATGTTCTTGTGGGAAGTTAAAACGTGTTCGCTATAAAGGTCGCGTATGTGACCGTTGTGGCGTGGAAGTGACTCGCGCTAAAGTTCGTCGTGAAAGAATGGGGCATATAGAATTAGCAGCCCCAGTTACTCATGTGTGGTATTTCAAAGGGATTCCAAGCCGTATCGGCTTGATCCTTGACATGAGCCCAAGACTATTAGAAGAAGTGATTTATTTTGCTTCTTACATAGTTATTGATCCAGGCGATACGGGTCTAGAATATAAATCATTACTCACTGAGACAGAGTATCGTGAGAAAAAACGTGAGTTCGGCAACCGTTTTTATGCCAAAATGGGTGCAGAAGCGATTAAAGAACTCCTACATGCAGTTGATGTAGATGCTGAGATCAGTGGTTTACGAGAAGAGCTTAAAACGTTGACTGGACAAAAAAGAACGCGAGCGATTCGTCGTTTAGATATCTTGGATTCTTTCCAAGAATCAGGAAATAAACCAGAATGGATGGTTATGGATGTTTTGCCAGTTATACCACCTGATTTAAGACCGATGGTTCAGTTGGAAGGAGGACGCTTTGCAACTTCTGACTTAAATGATCTTTACCGTCGAGTAATTAATCGTAACAATCGTTTGAAACGCCTTTTAGATTTAGGTGCACCAAATATTATTGTGCAAAACGAAAAACGAATGTTACAAGAGGCAGTAGATGCTTTGATTGATAATGGTCGTCGTGGACGTGCTGTTACTGGTCCTGGTAATCGTCCATTAAAATCTCTTTCTCACATGCTTAAAGGTAAACAAGGACGTTTTCGTCAAAATCTTTTAGGAAAACGTGTGGACTATTCTGGTCGTTCGGTTATCGTTGTTGGACCGTCTTTAAAAATGTACCAATGTGGTATACCAAAAGAAATGGCCATCGAACTATTTAAACCGTTCGTAATGAAAGAATTAGTAGAACGCGAAATAGCTAGCAACGTAAAAAATGCTAAACGTATGATTGAAGTTCAACATGATGCGATTTGGCCTGTTATTGAAGATGTTATTAAGGAACACCCCGTACTACTTAACCGAGCACCTACTCTTCACCGATTAGGTATTCAAGCTTTTGAACCGGTTTTAATTGAAGGGAAAGCAATTCGTCTACACCCATTAGTATGTAACGCTTATAACGCTGACTTTGATGGGGATCAAATGGCAGTTCACGTACCGTTATCTGAAGAAGCTCAAGCTGAAGCCCGTTTGTTAATGTTAGGTGCACAAAACATCCTAAGTCCTAAGGACGGTAAGCCAGTTGCAACACCTTCACAGGACATGGTGCTTGGTAATTATTATTTAACAATTGAAGAACCGGGACGTGTGGGTGAAGGAATGATTCTAAGCTCCATTTCAGAAGCAGAGATTGCATATCAAAATGGCTATGTGCATTTACATACCCGTGTAGCGATTCCTGCTAAGTCTTTCACTAATAAAACTTTCACTGACTGGCAAAGAGAACGTTTAATGGTTACAACTATTGGTAAATTATTCTTTAATGAAATCATGCCAGATGAATTCCCATATTTAAATGAGCCATCAAATGAGAACCTAACGCAACAAACACCTGATAAGTACTTCTTGGAACCAGGTGTAAACGTTAAAGAAGCTATTGAACAGATGGAGCCTGTGTCACCGTTTAAGAAAAAAGATTTTGGTAATATTATTGCTGAAGTCTTTAAACATTATCATATTACTCAAACATCAATTATGCTAGATAAGATGAAAGATTTGGGTTATAAATATTCTACGCAATCAGGTATCACCGTAGGGGTAGCGGATGTTCTCAGTTTAGATAGTAAAGCAGAAATCTTAGAGAAAGCTCATGCCAAAGTTGATGAGATTACTCGAATGAGACGACGCGGACTTCTAACTGAAGACGAGCGCTATGAAAATGTTATTCGTACATGGGAAAAAGCCAAAGATCAGATTCAAAAGGATCTACAAAAGAGCTTGCCACGTCTAAACCCCATCTTTATGATGTCTGACTCTGGTGCCCGTGGTAATATTTCTAACTTTACCCAGCTAGCCGGAATGCGTGGAAACATGGCGGCTCCTTCTGGGAAAATCATCGAATTACCAATCACATCCAACTTCCGTGAAGGCTTAAACGTTATGGAAATGTTTATCTCCACTCACGGAGCGCGTAAAGGGATGACCGATACGGCCTTGAAGACCGCTGACTCAGGTTATTTAACACGTCGATTAGTTGATGTCGCTCAAGATGTCATTATCCGTGAGGAAGATTGTGGAACAGACCGTGGAGTTGAAATTCGTGAAATTGCCGATGGTAATTCGGTTATTGAGTCCCTAGAAGAACGTTTACAAGGACGTTATGCACATAAATCAGTCATTCATCCAGAAACTGGAGAAGAAATTGTTAAGGCTCAAGAATTGATTACAGATGAGAAGGCTGCAGAAATTATTAAAGCAGGTATTGAAGCTGTAACTATTCGTTCAGTCTTTACATGTAATACTGACCATGGTGTATGTAAACATTGCTATGGACGCAACTTAGCGACTGGATCAGAAGTAGAAGTTGGAGAAGCAGTAGGTACAATCGCTGCTCAATCTATCGGTGAGCCTGGTACTCAGTTAACCATGCGTACCTTCCATACGGGAGGGGTTGCCGGTGGCGGTGATATTACTCAAGGTTTACCACGTATTCAAGAAATTTTTGAAGCGCGTGTTCCAAAAGGACAAGCAACCATTACGGAAGTTGCCGGAGTTGTTACTTCGATTGAAGAAAAATCAAGCGAGCGGTTGAAAGAAATTACCGTTACAGGTGTTACGGATAACCGCACTTATAAAGTGGCTTATGCTGCTCGCCTTAAAGTCAATGAAGGCGATCGTGTAGAACGTGGTCAAGCCTTAACAGAAGGATCAATCGATCCCAAAGAATTATTAGCAGTTACTGACGTCTTAACGGTCCAAAAATACATTATGCGCGAAGTTCAAGCCGTATATCGTGGCCAAGGGGTAGAAATTGGTGATAAACACGTTGAGGTGATGGCTCGTCAAATGTTACGTAAAGTTCGTGTAATGGACCCTGCTTCTACATCTATTTTACCAGGGGCCTTAATGGATATCGCAGACTTTGCTAAGGCTAATAAAGACACCATTACAAGCGGGGAAACACCAGCTACGGCTCGACCCGTCTTACTTGGAATTACTAAAGCTGCTCTTGAGACAAAATCATTTATCTCAGCTGCTTCCTTCCAAGAGACAACACGTGTCTTGACCGATGCGGCTATTCGTGGAGACCGTGACTACTTAATTGGTCTAAAAGAAAACGTCATTATTGGTAAATTAATCCCAGCTGGTACTGGAATGAACAGCTACCGTGATTTGGAAATCCAAACCACTCAAGATACTATTCCTATGCCAACTGAGATAACAGAGGAACCACAGCAAATGAAATAAACAAAATAGATTAAACCCTTCAATTATTGAACTGCTCCCCCAAAAGTAAAACTATTTTAGGGGGAGTTTTTCATAATTGAAGGGTATTTTTATATGATATATTGCAATAATTATTACGACACTTCTGTTAACAAATTCAATTCCTCAATATAACGTTCAAAGTGTGCTTCAAACGCTAGACATTTCCTTGGTCTAGCGTTTACTTTATAGATAGCTTTAAACAAGTCTTGATCCTTTAGCTGTGCGAAATCCGTTTTCTTAGGAAAGAATTCCCTTAGCAAGCCATTGCTGCCTTCATTGGTGCCTCTTTGCCATGCACTCTAGGCATCGGCAAAGTAAAAACCTATCCCTAACTTACTCTCTACTACGTCATAGCAAGCGAATTCTTTTCCTCTATCGGATGTGAATGTTTTAAAGGCTCCTTGTGGTAAGGATTTTGTTAATTGATAAAGCGCTTCTAACATAGATTGTTTACTTCTGTCTGGTGTTTTTATCGCAAAATAGGTACGAGTCTTCCTTTCTGCAAAAGTAGCTAAACATCCTTTGCTTTTTCCTCAAGAAGATACTAGAATATCAAGTTGTCAGTGTCTAAATTCAGTGCGCTTCTTCACCACTTTGGGTCTTTTCTAAACAGAAGTGTTGATATCAAATCTTTCTCTTCTTTCTTTCGTTTTTTTAGAGTGACCTTTTCTCCTTAACACCTGCAAGGAAACGGATAAAGTCTCCTTATATATCCAATTATAGAATGTCTTAAAGGAGAAGGTATTTGGGAAAAGTCTTACTTCTATCATCCGTGGTAATATATAGGGCTCATAACAATCTCTTTCATGTGTATGTTTTATAGTAATGACATTTTACATGAATTAAATTTGTTATGAGTTTTATTTTTACTCGTGTTGCATTAAATTTTACAATGCATCATGTCAAAACATAACTAGTTATAAAAGAAAATATTAAAAAAGGGATAAATGGAATTATTTTACTTTTAGAAAGATAACAATACAGAAGTCCAAGTGAAGCTGCTAAAAATAAAAAGTAAGGAATAGAGCCTAGGGGAATAAACAATAGAGAAATACAGATGAATTTTAAATCGGCACCTCCCATCCAAGACTGTTCTGTTCTTATAAGAAGAAAGCTGATAAGACAGAAAATAAGAAAACACTGAAAGGGAATAATATTATATGAATAATTATAGAGTAATCCGAGTGTCAAAAAAGAAAGTTGTAGAAAATCAGGAACCCACTGATCAAGTATATCCATGAAGGTCATGAATAGAAAGATAAGTAATAAAATCAGATTAAAAAAAGAAAAAGCAGTCAATAGAAAAAAGAAGAGAGAGCAGAGTCCACCAAACAATTCAAAGTAAAAGTGATTGACACTTATTTTCCGACAGCAAAAATAACAATGCCCCTTCAGTAATAAATATGAAAACAAAGGAAATAACTGCCAAAAGTAGAGTTTGTGCTGACAATGATCACAAAAAGATCGTGCTTTCCAACTAAAGCTTTTATTTATAATGGAATAAGAAAGATAGTAAACAAAACTCGCTATACAAGATCCAATATAAAAGTACAGTATATGAGTCATCATTAACTCCTTTTATAAGTTATAGGCTTAAATACACGTAAAAAAGAAAAAAAGTGCTAAAAATTATTGACACAAATTAAAAAAGATAGTAAAATGTAATTCCTGCTAGCGAATATCTTGTAAAAAAGCAGATATTTAGAAGAAAATTCAAAAAATCTTCAAAAAGGTTTGACAAAAAGTCTAACCCATGCTAGTATATAGAAGTTGTCACTTATGGCAGCGAAGCTCATTGAAAACTGAACAAAGACA
>NZ_JBNUPG010000027.1:0-14112 GCF_050409545.1 Facklamia sp. P12932
ATAGCTAATGAACTCTGCGTTTATTGAACGTTGCACTTGTTATGATAATTTATCTGTTTAAAAAGTCATTAAATAAGGGATATCGCAATAGGACCTATTCAAAACAAGTATTTTTTGTTAAAATTAGTTGATGGAAAAGAAAGTTATGAGGTGACTAAATGGACCGTATCAGCGAAGTGTCTGTTAATCTATTTGGCTATAATCGCAAACAAGTTAACCAATTAGTTGAATATAAAGATGAAAAAATTAAATCTTTAGAAAGAGACGTTGCTAATTTAAACCAGAAAGTACAAGCTCTAGAAGAGAAAGTGGTTTATTTCCAGTCGATTGAAGCCGCTCTAAAAGATGGTTTAGTGGACGCACGAAAGACAGGAAATGAAATTATTGCCGATTCAGAAGCAGAAGCAGAAAAGCTAATAAATCGTACTAATGAGCAAGTGGCCCAATACAAAGAAAACTTTGCATATTATAGTAAGGAACTAGCCAATACAGGAACAGATTTAAAAGATCAATTAAAAATGATGCAATCACAAATGCTAGATATGATTTCAGACTATGAAAAATTTGTTTCATCAACTAATTTTGATGAGGTTTTTCCTAGCAAGCAAGTGGATCGTTTTAGGAATCAGATTGAAGATTATGAGCAAGATGACTTACAACCAAACAGTCATCGAAAGAATCTTTCGGCAGAAAAACAATTGTCAGATAAAGAAAAAGAGGAATTACAACGTTTAATTCAAGATGTTATAAAGAATGAAGAAACGGCAGAAAAGACAAATGACAAAAAATTGGTTGATTTTAAGAAAGCTCATGGTTAACTAAATGATAAAAAAGGGCTGGGGGTAAACCCAGCTTTTCTTGTCTTTAAGTTATCAACAGAAATGAGGAGAAATAATGGTTAAAAATATAACAAAAGAAGTGGAGCGTCGTCGAACTTTTGCAATCATTTCCCATCCCGATGCTGGAAAAACAACTATCACCGAGCAACTTTTATTATTTTCTGGAGCTATACGTGAAGCGGGAACGGTAAAAGCTAAGGGAAAAAAATCAAATAAATTCGCTAAATCAGATTGGATGGAAATTGAAAAGCAAAGAGGCATATCAGTCACGTCTTCTGTCATGCAAGTGGATTATGATGGCTATCAAGTTAATATTCTTGATACTCCAGGTCACGAAGATTTTTCGGAAGATACCTACCGTACTTTAATGGCAGTCGATGCTGCTGTTATGGTGGTCGATTCTGGTAAGGGAATTGAGCCTCAAACTAAGAAATTATTTGAGGTCGTCTCAAAGCGTGGAATTCCTATCTTTACATTTATGAATAAACTAGACCGCGATGGACGCGAGCCAATGGATTTAGTAGCGGAATTAGAAGAAGTCTTAGGAATTAATGCCTATCCAATGAATTGGCCAATGGGTATGGGTAAAACATTACTAGGTCTATATGATTTATACAATCAGCGCGTGGAAATTCGTCAATCAGATGATGAAGATTATTTTATAGCACTGGATGAAGAAGGACATGCCCAAGGAGACCACGCTTTTAAATCATCATCTATTTATAGTCAAGCAATTGATGATGCACAACTTTTACATGAAGCGGGTAATAGTTTTGATCGCCAGGCTATTTCACGAGGAAAATTAACGCCCGTCTTTTTCGGGTCCGCTTTAACGGGTTTTGGCGTACAAACTTTCTTGGATGCCTTTGTCGATTTGTCTCATCAGCCGGCGCCGGCTTTAACAGTTGACGAAGAATATATCCAGCCAACAGATGAGCGTTTTACAGGCTTTGTTTTTAAAATCCAAGCTAATATGAACCCAGCACACCGTGACCGCATTGCCTTTGTAAGGATTGTTTCTGGCCGTTTTGAAAAGGGAATGACAGTTACTTTAAACCGAACCGGCAAAACCATTCGAATGGCACATACTACCCAGTTCATGGCCGACAGTCGAGCAGAAGTCCAAGATGCTTTTGCAGGCGATATTATTGGCTTATATGATACGGGGAATTTTCAAATAGGTGATACCATCTATGCAGGTAACCAAGCCGTCCAATTTGAAGATCTACCACAATTTACGCCGGAGATTTTTATGAAAGTAGCGCCAAAGAATGTAATGAAGCAAAAATCTTTCCATAAAGGAATTGAACAACTTGTGCAAGAAGGAGCCATTCAATTATATAAGACCTATCATACAGAAGAGTATATACTAGGAGCGGTCGGACAACTGCAGTTTGAAGTTTTTCAATATCGTTTATTAAACGAATATAATGCAGAAGTTGAAATGACACCAATGGGGTCAAAAATTGCACGTTGGATTGATGATGAGGACTTAGATCCTAAGATGTCTTCCTCACGAAACCTTCTGGCAAAAGATCGTTTCGGCCAAGCTGTTTTCCTTTTTGAAAATCAGTTTGCTGAAAATTGGTTTAAAGACAAACACCCTGATGTTAAACTTAAACAGTTGATGTAAATCTCTTATTAAGGGTTACTGGTATTTAATAAGTAAATAATCTTAGCTTTTAATTTTGGTTTTGTGTATAATAATGATAGCGTTTGCCTGGGTTTTTATTTGCCTAGAATGAATAGCTATTCAGCGCATAGCTTAATATTAGAAATAATGTCTTTAAGGAGATGAACATATGGAAAAGAAAGAATTTCACGTAGTTGCTGAGACTGGGATTCACGCAAGACCTGCAACTTTATTAGTGCAAGCAGCTAGTAAGTTTTCATCAGATATTAACTTAGAATATAAAGGTAAATCAGTAAATTTGAAATCAATTATGGGAGTGATGTCTCTTGGCGTAGGACAAGGAGCTGACGTTACAATTACAGCTGAAGGTTCTGACGAAAAAGAAGCTATTGAAACGGTAACAGAGACCATGAAGAAAGAGGGCTTATCTGAATAATGACTAATAAACTAACCGGTATTGCGGCTAGTGATGGGATTGCAATTGCACCTGTTTATTTATTAGTGGATCCCGACTTAAGTTTTGACAAAAAGTCAATTGAAGATAGTGAACAGGAACTTATGCGTTTGTCTGTCGCTGTTGACCAAGCAAAAGCGGAACTTGAAAATATTCGCCAATTAGCTGCTGACCAATTAGGTGAAGAAGAGGCAAAAGTTTTTGATGCACATCTTTTAGTTTTATCAGATCCAGAATTCCTAGCCCAAGTAAAAACTTTGATTGAAGAAGATAAGATGAATGCAGAGGCTAGTCTTGGACAAGTTGCAGATATGTTTATTGCTACATTTGAAGCGATGGAAGACAATCCTTACATGCAAGAACGTGCAGCAGATATCCGTGACGTGAAACAACGACTTTTAGCTGCTTTATTAGGAGTGGAATTACCGACTCCAGCTACTATTGACCATGAAGTAATTGTGGTGGCTAGAGACTTAACGCCAAGCGACACTGCGCAATTGAATAAAAAATATGTGAAAGCCTTCGTCACAGAGATTGGCGGAAGAACATCTCACTCTGCTATCATGGCAAGGTCGTTAGAGATACCTGCCGTTGTTGGGATTGAAGGTGTTTCTCAAGCGGTTAAACAGGGAGAAAACTTAATCGTAGATGCCTTAGAAGGTCAAATTATCCTGCAAGCAAACGAGGAAGAACTAAAAGAGTATCAGCATAAAGGCGACCAATTTAAACAAGACCAAGAAGAATTAAAAAAATTGGTAGCATCGCCATCCATAACTAGTGATGGTAAAACAGTAGAAATTGCTGCCAATATTGGAACCCCTAAGGATGTTGAGGGAGCTATTGATAATGGAGCAGATGGAGTAGGCTTGTATCGAACAGAATTCCTTTACATGAATGCTTCTGATTTTCCTAGTGAAGATGATCAATATCGCGCTTATCGTCAAGTGCTTGAAGCTGTTGATGGTAAAGGGGTGGTCGTTCGAACCATGGATATAGGTGGCGATAAGCATTTGCCATATATGAAGTTGCCACAAGAAATGAACCCATTTTTAGGTTACCGTGCTATTCGTATTTCTATAGATAAGCCAGAGATGTTCAAAACACAATTGAAAGCATTACTGAGAGCATCGGTTCATGGTGATTTGAAAATCATGTTTCCCATGATTGCTACAATTTCAGAGTTTCGCCAGGCTAAATCTTTATTAGAAGAGGTTAAAAAAGAACTTCAACAAGCGCAGGTTGAATATTCAGATTCTATCGAAGTTGGAATAATGATTGAAATTCCTGCTGCTGCTGTTTTAGCGGACCAATTTGCAAAGGAAGTAGACTTCTTCTCAATTGGTACAAATGATTTAATCCAATATTCAATGGCTGCTGATCGAATGAATGAGCGAGTTTCTTATCTTTATCAACCCTATAATCCTTCTATTTTGAGATTAGTCAAATTTGTAATTGACGCAGCTCACCAAGAAGGTAAATGGGTTGGTATGTGCGGTGAAATGGCTGGTGACCAAATGGCGGTACCTATTCTACTAGGTATGGGATTAGATGAGTTTTCAATGTCTGCTTCGTCAATCTTAAGAACACGTCAGTTAATTTCACGCTTAGATAGTAAAAAGATGCAAGAATTAGCTGATCGCGTGATCAAGGAATGTAATTCATCTGAAGCAGTAGAAGAGCTTGTTAATCAATATTTAGCCTAAAGTGTATTTCATAAATAGTTAAGACCCTAGGAAAAGTTTGTCGCCATTTAAGCATAGCCATATGTTTGTGGAACAAATCGTTTCTAGTGTCTTTTTTTTACAAAAAACACTGTTGTTAAGGTAGTAAAATATTTACTATAATAGATGAGAATAGAAATAAGCTCTAGGAAGGAAGCATTATGAAGATAGGCATGTTTACGGATACCTACTTTCCTCAATTAAGTGGTGTATCAACTTCAATCAAATTATTAACAAAAGAATTGCGAGCTAGAGGACATGAGGTAGTTATCTTCACTACTACTGATCCGAATGCAGAAGCAGAGCCAGATGTTGTTAGGATTTCAAGTGTTCCCTTTTTAAGTTTTTCTGATCGAAGAATTGCATATCGGGGATTCGATCGCTGTTTGAAAATAGCGCGTTCCATGAACTTAGACCTTATTCATACGCACACCGAGTTTAGTATGGGTTTAGCTGGTAAGTATGTTGCTAGCCGTTTGAAGATTCCTAATATACATACTTATCATACAATGTATGAAAATTATACCCACTATATTTTAGATGGGCTCTTAGTTCAAGCCAATCATGTAAGAGTAATTTCACGTCAGTATTGTAACCAATCAAATGCAGTCATTGCGCCCAGTCAATTAACTAAAGATACTTTAGAATCTTATGGTGTTCATGTTCCTATACAGATAATAGCTACTGGAGTAAACATTCCAAACTTTAAACCAGAAGAAGCTAAAACTTTGCGGAAGACTTTAGGTTTTAATAGTAAAGACCGTGTATTATTATCTTTATCACGTTTATCTAAAGAAAAAAATATAATTGAAGTCTTATATTCTTATTGTGAATTGAAGCAAAAGGATCCAAATCTAAAATTAGTGATTGCTGGGGATGGACCAGAAAGAGATAGTCTAGAACAATTTAGTCGTAAACATGATTTAGATGTGCGCTTTGTCGGATTTGTCGATCATGATGAAGTTTGGCGTTATTACCAAATGGCTGATTTATATGTAAATGCCTCAGAGTCGGAATCGCAAGGGTTGACTTATCTAGAAGCAATTGTTAACCGCTGTCCAATCATTGCTAAGAGTAATGATTACCTCAAGACTGTGATGCAAGAAGAGGCTTTTGGCGCCTTATTTGATGAAAATTACACACTTGATCAAGCAATTAGAGACTTTTTGGAGAAAAAAGACTCAAAACAAGTTGATCCAATTGATACAGATAACTTATATGAAATATCAGTAGAAAAGTTTACGGATCAAGTTTTAACCTTTTACAAGCAAGTATGTGAGCGATATATTGAAGAAGAAACTGGCCTTTTTGATCGTGTCTTTAGTAAAGTAAAAAATGTTATTCGTGAAATTGTAATAGGAGGAAAAATATAGTGGATCAAACACTCAAAGTAGGTTTTATCGGACTAGGTGTTATGGGACAATCAATGGCTAGACACATATTAAGAGCTGGTTATCCGCTTTATGTTTATAATCGAACGAGGTCTAAAGCCAATCAATTGGTTGAAGAAGGGGCTATTTGGCAAGCTTCACCTGAAGAAGTTGCTCAGGCATGTGACTTAGTCTTAACAATAGTTGGCTATCCTGAAGATGTTGAAGCGGTATACCTAGGTGAAAAGGGCTTGTTTAAGGGTGCTCACTCAGGTCAGGTTTTTATTGATTTAACCACCTCTAGACCAAGTTTGGCTCAGGAACTCACTAAAAAAGGACAAGCTTTGGGTGTTACTGTTTTAGATGCACCTGTTTCTGGTGGAGATTTAGGAGCAAAAGCAGGACGCCTAACAGCTATGGTTGGAGGAGATGCAGCAACTTTAGATCAAGTTCGTCCTATTCTTGAAACATTTAGTGCAAGTATTCAACTCCATGGTTCTGCAGGTTCTGGCCAACATGCTAAGGCAAGTAATCAGATTATGATTGCTGGGACAATGACCGGCATGGTCGAAACATTAAGGTATGCTAAAGCAAATGGGTTAGACTTAGAAAAAGTTATTGCAACCTTGACTGGTGGAGCTGCTAATAACTGGTCATTGGCCAATTATGGGCCTCGTATTTTAAAATCAGACTATTCACCTGGATTTTTTGTTAAGCACTATATCAAGGATTTAGGTATTGCTTTAGAAGAAGCTGAAAAAGCCAATTTAAATTTACCAGGTACAAAACTTGCCTATGATTTATACCAAGAATTAGCAAAAGAAGGTCATGAAAATGATGGTACTCAAGCTTTGATTAAGCTTTGGTGGGATCAAGCTTAATAGTCCTCCTCACTCTAAGTTGGGAAGCAACTTAAAATTTATTTCTTGCAATTTTATCTCAGTTTGTTAGTATACCTTGTATAAAATAAATTATCTTCTTAGTGAAGAATGGAGGAAATCATGAAAGCATCTGTACTTACTGGAATTATTCAACGACTAGAAACAATGACTAAGGCAAAAGATGAAGTTGAAATTCGTCGATTTGAATTGGATGGGATTGAAAAATGCCAAGTGACTTATTTACCAAATGATGATGCTTTTGAAATGACAGAATCAGAAACGGGAACTGTTTTCCGCTTTGACAACATTGATCTAGTAGCCATTGAAATATTTGATCTGTTGGGTTAATACAAACAAAAAGAGGTCTGAGGATAATCGAAATCCTAGACCTCTTTTTATTTATCATAAACATATAATCTTTTCATCAGTTAAAATCCTAAGCAAGATAATTATAAATATTAGAGCCAGTGAATCATGAGTATAAGAATACAAGAATGTGCTATAATGACTTTAAGTAAAAAAAGAAATAAGTTAATGAAGATAATAAAAAAGTATAGGAGGAATCATGAGAAAATTGATTCAACCCACTTGGTGTCTTAATTCAGTTTATCGTCTTAAGCCATCTGATCTAATCAACCAGCAAATTAAAGGCCTAATAGTAGATCTTGATAATACACTCTTGGCATGGAATTGCCTAGATCATACCCAAGAATTAGCAATATGGGCAAAGAGTATGCAAGATGCAGGTATAAAATTATTTGTTTTATCCAACAATCATCCCGAACGAGTACATAGGGTTGCGGATCCTTTAAAATTACCTTATCTCGGTCACGCCTTAAAACCGCTCAGACGTAGTTTTCGCTTAGCAATGAAAAGAATGCAAGTTAAGCCGGAGCATGTCTTAGTGGTCGGTGACCAGATAATGACCGATGTAATAGGAGCTAAGAGTTTAGGTTTGAAAGTACTTTTAGTTAAACCTATTGTCAATAATGATAATATTTACACCCTGGTCAATCGCACTTTAGAAAAAATGGCACTGAAATGGATTGGGATTGACCGACATGGAGACTGGGGGGACCAACTTGAAAGACCAAACTAATTTACAAGAAAACTATCAATGCATTGGATGTGGGGCTGAAATTCAAAGTGAAGATCCTAATAAGATGGGGTATTTATTGGCTTCTATCTTGGAGAAGAAAAAAATAGAAGGCGATTTTTATTGTCAGCGCTGTTTCAGACTGCGTCATTATAATGAGCTGCAGGATGTGCAAATTTCAGACGATATATTTCTGGATCGCCTTTCTTCCATTTCAGAAGACGATGCTTTTGTAGTGAATGTTATTGATATATTTGATGTTGAAGGAAGTATGTTATCTGGCTTAAATCGTTTTATTGGCAAGCAACCCTTTGTTTTAGTCGCTAATAAAGTAGACTTATTACCAAAATCAGTCAAACAAAATCGAATCGTTCATTGGTTGAAACAGCGTTTCTTTGAAAATAGTTTAAAACCAGACGAAGTGTTTTTGCTGTCAGCCAATAAGCCAGCTAGCTTACAAGCTCTAATTGATCGGATTGACCGCGAGGTAAGACAACGTAATGTTTACATAGTGGGAGTTACTAATGTTGGAAAATCTACCTTAATTAACCAACTACTGAGACATTATGGTGGAGACAAAGAAATAATCACAACCTCTGATCATCCGGGCACCACACTCGATACGATTCGTATACCATTAACAGAAACAACGGGTATCATTGATACTCCGGGAATTATCAAGGAAAACCAACTGGCTCATTACTTAGATCGTCAGGGAATGAAAAAACTATTACCCAATAAAGCAATTAAGCCTAGAACTTTTCAGTTAAATGCTGGTCAAACACTCTTTTTAGCTGGAGCAGGTAGAGTTGATTTTATAGCAGGAGAAAGGGCAGCCTTTACTTTTTATGTCTCCAATGAGACATATATTCACCGGACTAAAACGGATAAGGCAGATGACTTTTACCTTGAGCACAAAGGACAACTCTTAAGTCCTCCATATCTCAATCAAGCAGTTAATTTTCCTGAACTACAAGGAAGGGATTATCAATTAAAACCCAATCAAGATTTAGCGATTGCTGGACTAGGATGGTTAACAGTTAATGAACCTGTTCAAGTAAGACTATGGGCTCCAAAAGCTGTCCAAGTTACACAAAGAGAAAGTATGATTTAGGTTAAACAGATCTAGTTAGAAAAGGAGTCAATATGACCGTATTAAATAAAAAACAAATTAAGTTTCTTAGAAAAAAAGCGCAAAAAGAAAAAGCAATTTTTCAAATCGGAAAATTAGGAATTACAGAAGTCTTTATTCAACAAGTGGATGATGCCATTGAAAAAAGAGAATTAATTAAATTTAATATTCTGCAAAATTCTGATGAAGAAATTGATCAAGCGGCTGAACAAATTGCTCAAGCAATTAATGCAGTAATTGTTCAAACCGTTGGACATACAGCTGTTCTATATCGCCCTTCTCACAAAGAAAAATATCAAAGAATAAGTGAAGAAATAGCCACTATTCAATAGCAACAGAAAGGAGACCTCCATGCGGACGATCGTCAGTGAACAAACTATTTTGAGGCTTGAGCGAGAATATGCCTCGATCACCTTAGGACAAATAGCGGATTTAACAACCGACCGTGATCGCCAACGCATCGGTATTTTAGGAGGGACTTTTAATCCGCCTCATTTAGGTCATTTAATGATGGCTGAACAAGTAGGAAAACAATTAGATTTAGATGAAGTTTGGTTTATGCCAACCGCAAAGCCACCTCATGCGCCGGGGAAGCAGACCATTGCTTCTCAACACCGGCTGCAAATGGTTCAAAGAGCGATCGAAGGTAATCCTTTGTTTAAACTCCAAGCCTACGAAGTTAATCGTGGTGGGAAAAATTATACCATTGATACTATGAGGCATTTCGTGAAAGCTTACCCTGAGTGCGACTTTTACTTTATCATTGGGAGTGACTCAGCTAATGAACTAGAGACTTGGCGTGACATTAGTGAATTGGCTTCAATGGTTCAATTTGTGGGTGTGCGACGTCCAGGTGAAGAAATTTATGGGGGGCAATATCCAATCATCTGGGTAGACAGTCCTTTGGTAGAGCTTTCTTCAACGGAAATTCGTCTAAGAGTCTACTTGGAACAATCCATTCGTTATCAAGTTCCTGATGCGGTGATAGACTACATTAACCGCCACGACCTATATCGACGTTTGGATTGATGAAAGAAGGAGTTTTTATGACAGAAGAACTTATTTACCAACAAGACTTTATTAATATGAGCCGTCAAGAGTTGATTAATCAATTAGAAAAGCGTTTATCAAAAAGACGGTTTGATCATGTAATGGGGGTTGAAAAAAAAGCGCTTGAGTTAGCGAAGCTTTATGAAGAAGATATCGAAAAAGCATCAATCGTTGCTTTAATGCATGACTATGCCAAAGAAATTGAATCCGAGGCAATGTTAAATTTAGCTCAAGCATTTTGGTCAGACGAGCGGCTTGAAGACGCAACAGAAGGAATCTGGCATGGTTTTGCTGCTGCACAAATATTGAAAACGGATCTAGCATGTCAAGATGATGAAATTATTCAAGCGGTAGCTGCTCATACTACGGGCTGGCACCAAATGTCAAAACTTGCAAAAATACTTTATATCGCAGACTATACAGAAGAAGGACGTAATTTTAAAGGAGTCAATAAGGTTAGAAAACTAAGTCAAATTGATTTAGATAAGGCCTGTTTTTTGAAGATGCGTATGACAGTAAAGCACTTGATGAAAAGGCAAGAATATCTTTTCCCCTTACAAATTGAAGTCTATAATAGTTGGATTAAAAATTATAAAGCAAATAAAGCTATTTAGGAGGAATTATGACATTATCAAGTAAAGAAAAATTAGAAGTAATTGTAAAAGCGGCGGACGATCGGATGGGCCAAGATATTATGGCTTTAGATGTAAGTCAAATGACACCCTTGGCAGAATATTTTGTAATCATGCACGCCAAGAATGAACGTCAACTTAATGCGATTGTGGACGAAATCATTGAAAAATGTCATCAAGCGAATATAAATATCAAGGGTTCTGAAGGAAAAGATGGCGGACGCTGGATTTTAATTGATATTTATGAAATAGTTGTTCATGTCTTTCATTATGAAGAGCGTAGCCATTATAATTTAGAAAAAATCTGGCGAGATGCGCCATTAGTGGACATTTCTGCATGGGTGAATCCTTAATGAGTTTTACCGATGTCGCTTTGGTTTATGACCGTTTTAATGATTTGAGCGCCTATGATCAGTGGCTAGATTTTACTTTAGCTCATGCAGGAGAAGCTGTTGAAAATGTTTTGGATATGGCATGTGGGACAGGTTATTTTAGCCGTTTATTAGCTAAGAATTATCAGCAAGTTAAGGGTATGGATTTAAATGAAGCAATGATTGACCAAGCTAAAAAACAAGCAGGAAATGAATATGAAAACCTCATCTTTCAACAAGGTGATATGCTCAATCTAGAAGCAGAAGAGGGAAAGTATGATTTAGTGACTTGCTATGCAGATTCTTTATGTTTTCTAAAGAATGAAGAAGAGCTTAAACAGGCTCTTTTTTCAATGGTTAATTGTCTAAAAGATAGTGGTCGATTATTGTTTGATGTATGGACCCCTTATCAATTGAGTCAAGGATTTGATCAATTTTCTTATCAGGATGAAGATGAAAAGGGAGCTCTATTGTGGACATCTTTCACTAAAGCTAATGATTTAAGTGTAATTCACCAGTTAACTGTCTTTGATCGCGTTGAGTCTGAAGCTGATCAAGATTTTTATAGACGTTATCAAGTCGACCTAGAAGAAAAAACCTATCCCTTAGCTACTTATAAAAATTTTCTACTAGAAGTAGGCTTGCAACCACAACAAATTCAAGTTTTGGTCAATTTTGGTGAACGTCAGTATGACGAATCTCAAGATCAAAAGACTGATCGTTGGTTTTTTGTATGTCAAAAGGGGGAATGAATGTTGAGAACCTTAGGCATTATTGCAGAATACAATCCTTTTCATTATGGCCATCTCTATCAACTCAAAAAGGCAAGGACCTTAACTCAAGCTGAATGCATTATCGTTTTAATGAGTGGGAATGTTGTGCAAAGAGGGGAGTTTCCTATTCTGGATAAATGGCATAGGGCAGAGCTTGCCTTAAAAAATGGAGCAGACCTAGTCCTCGAACTTCCATTGAATGCTAGTCTGCAGGCAGCGGATTTTTTTGCCGGAAGCTCCGTTGACATCATGAAAGACTTGGAGGTTGATTATTTAGCTTTTGGAAGTGAATCGGCTGAATTAGCAGATCTTCAAGCCTATTTAAATTTTATTGAGTTAATTGATGCGGACTTGCAAAAAAATATCCGTCTTTTACTTAAAGAAGGAAAGGCCTACCCAGCCGCTTATCAAACGGCTGTCGCTCAACAATTGAAACAGCATGAATACAGTTTAAGTTTCGATCCATCTGCTAGCAATCAAATGCTAGGCATTCTGTACTTAAAAGCACTAAAAGGTTCTAAAATTCAACCAATTGTTATCCCTCGTCTTAAAGAAACTCAAGAGCTAGAACAGTGGATTGAGCTACCACATGAGCTACAACCAATATCTATCCTTTCAGGCAGTCAAATCAGAAAGGAAGTTCAAGAGGGTGTTCTAAAAGCTCGAAATCTTCCGATAATGACTTGGCAGAAGTTGCAAATGCATTCCTTAATCGAATGGCAAGATTATTATACCTTACTCAACTATGCTATCTTAGCGTTGGGGAAAGAAGGTCTTGCTAAAATTCAAGGAATGGTCGAGGGGATGGAGTCGGCTATCTATAAGCAAAATCTCAAAACTCAGTCTTGGGAGGAATTAGTGGATGCTCTTACTTCGAGTCGGTGGACACGGTCAGCTGTACAACGTCTATTGATGATGGTTTTATTGCATATTGATCAAACAATGTGGCAAAGTTATTTAACAAAAAATAAAAAGCAGAAAGTGCTTCGTATCTTGGCTTTTAATCAAGTGGGACGAGCCTTTTTAAGCAGCTTTAATTCGGAAAAACTAAAACTTTTTTCTAATTTATCGCAAGAAATAGCAGACAATTATCACTTGGCCTTGCAAGTAGATAGTATTTTGCAGGCCAATCCTAATAAAAAAACTGAAGAACAAGTGATAGCAAAGCATCCCATTTATTTAAATGAGCCTTATTTATAGCAAGCTAAACTAGTAATATGAACGTCAATCAGCTATACTAATATTGGTTTAGAATTGATTATTGTGATTGACAAGCTGTCTTTTCTTAAGTATAATTTATTTTGTCGTTTTAGAGGTGATATATATGAAATGGACCCTTCGTCAATTACGTGAGGCCTGTCGTGACGGCATCTATTCTTTTGATGAGCGAATAGATATCCAATCACAAATAAGTGAACGCAAGTCGGATATAATCCACATAGATGAAGTGCATTCTAAGGGATACTTCCTTTTGCGTGATGAAGAGTTTGTGCTCCACTGCCAATTTGATGTGGACGTGACATTGCCTTCAACTCGTAGTTTGAAGCCTGTAGTTGTCCCTTTATCAATAAAGGTGAGAGAACGCTACGTTGATAAAAGTTTAGACTTTAATGCTCAAGACTATGAGGAAACCACTATTGTTCTTGAACATGACTATATTGACCTCGCAGCGTCTGCTGTTGATAATATTCTTTTGAATATTCCAAGACAAGTCATTGCAGAGGATGATACAGATCTTCCTTCAGGCAAAGACTGGACAGTCGTAACCGAAGAAGAATATAATCTTCAAAACCAAGCAGAAGAGGATCAAGTTGATCCAAGATTTGCAGCCTTAAAAACGTTATTATCAGACCAAGATAAATAATGGTCATCAACTACCAGGAGGTGTAAAACATGGCAGTACCAAAAAGAAGAACATCTAAAGCAGTAAAAAGAAAGCGTCGTACTCACTTCAAATTAAACGTACCAGGAATGAATCCTTGTCCTGAGTGTGGCGAAATGAAATTAAGCCACCGTGTATGCGGTAATTGTGGTTTCTACGCAGGAAAAAATGTAGAACAAGTAGCAAAATAATAACAAGAAAGATCGGTTAATCGGTCTTTTTTGGCTCTATGTCCAATAGGGTTGATGCTATCCAAGGAGATTAAGCAATTAACGGTT
>NZ_JBNUPG010000028.1:0-12723 GCF_050409545.1 Facklamia sp. P12932
TCCCATCATTTTCCCTCCTATCCTTTTCATCATTTATTATAGTGGATAGTGGGACATTTTGATTTGTGTTCTCTTGAGACATTATCATTTACGTTTAACAATCGGCTGGGTAAAATAATTTCTCATTTGACTTTCTGTCAAGCCTATTAGATAATTAAATAAATAAAAAAAGAGAAAGGAAATCACACAAATGAAATTCACCATTCATTCATGGCAGGCTTGGCATAGTTGAGTGGTCTAACTTCTAAAATTGAAGGCTAGGCTCACTTTATTTTTCATGTATAAATGGAGCCTATGCCAGTGTGATTTTTAATAGATAGTTGTTTAAAAGACACTGCATAGATCAATTTAAAATTGATGACGCAGTGTCTTTTTGTGTCTTTATATTGATATGAGCTCCATTTCCGCTGAAAAATAGGGTTAAAGGATTAGCTAGTGGCATTTCTAAACAAAGGAAACGAGGAGTGAAAAAATTGAAAGACAAAAAAATAATAGGAGAAAGAGATGGTTTTCAAAGTAGGCTAGGTTTTATTCTAGCATCAGTGGGTTCAGCGGTAGGGATGGGAAATATATGGTTATTCCCTTATCGTGTCGGGCAATTTGGAGGAGCGGCTTTTTTAATCCCCTATATTCTTTTTGTGATTATCATTGGTTTTACGGGAGTAATTGGTGAGATCGCGTTGGGAAGAGCGATGAAAGCAGGTCCTCTGGCTGCCTTTAAGAAGGCAATGGCTAAAAGAGGCAAGCCGTATGGCGAATGGCTTGGCTTAATTCCCACCATCGGGTCTTTAGGGATCGCGATTGGCTACTCGGTTGTCATTGGCTGGATTTTAAGGTTCACCTTTGGGGCAATCTCAGGTTCGATGATTCAAGCGGCAGATAGTTCCGCTTATTTTGAAAAGATTGCTGGAAATTTTGGAAGTATTGGCTGGCATCTAGCTGCACTCATCCTAACTTTTGGGATTATGCGAGTGGGCATTTCAAAGGGGATTGAAAGAATAAATAAAGTGCTCATGCCCGGATTTTTTATAATGTTCCTGCTTTTAAGTATTCGCGTGATCTTCTTACCGGGAGCAAGTCTAGGGTATGCCTATTTGTTTCAACCTGAATGGGAAGCGCTAAAAAATCCACAAACATGGGTCTATGCATTAGGCCAAGCTTTCTTCTCCTTGTCCTTAGCTGGTTCGGGAACATTGGTGTATGGGAGTTATTTAAGTGAAAAGGAAGATGTGGTTACTTCTGCGACCTATATTGCAGTAAGTGATTTAATAGCAGCTATATTGGCTGCTCTCGTTGTTATTCCATCTGTGTTTGCTTTTAATATGGACCCAACCGCGGGCCCTCCTTTGATCTTTATCACCATGCCAGCGATTTTTAAACAAATGCCAGCCGGTAACTTATTTGCCATTCTTTTCTTTATTGCAGTACTGTTTGCAGGGATTAGCTCCTTGATCAATTTATTTGAAGCTCCAATCGAAGCGCTTCAAGAAAAGTTCCATTTTTCAAGAGCAAAAGCGGTAGGAATCGTAGCGAGTATAGCGATAGCCATCGGAATATTTGTTGAAAATGGCGCTATTTTAGAAAGTTGGATGGATATTGTGAGTATCTATGTGATTCCATTAGGCGCTTTGTTGGCTGGAATTATGTTTTATTGGGTATGTGGACCGGACTTTGCTAGAAAGCAAGTACAATTGGGCTACAATAAGACTCTGGGGCCATGGTTTGAGCCAATGGGCAGATATGTCTTTGTAGGGTTGACGATTTTGATATATATTATGGGAATATTTTATGGTGGGATCGGTTAAATCGTTTAGTGCATTCAGATGGTTGCTAATATGGATAATCCTATAATTTAAAAAAAGACATAGAAGCATTAAATTTAAGCTAAACGACTATCCTTAGTCTAAGATTATTAATGTTGAGCTAACAGAGTTGAGTCAATCTCTTAGTCATTTTAAGTTCAAACAATTAATCACTGTCAAAGTTTTGGGTAGTATTAAATTGTTTTGTATAAAGAAATATCAATGGATTATTTGGTATTTTGTTGAAGTAGAATAGGTGAAATAATTGCAGAATAATCAAATAGTGTTCTATTTATGAGCTGATGGCTAGGAGTCTTGTTATAATGATGATAATAGCCAATAATTAGGAGAGTGACCAGTTTTCAAGCATTCTATTTTAAAATTAAACGATTGGTTGGTGGGCTGTTAGAGTGAATATTGAATAAGATTGCTCTAATAAAGTAAAGAAGTAAAAAAATGTGAATTTGTGAAGGAGTTGGAAATGGAAAAAGTTAGAAAAATGCTGGTATATTTGATCGTAATAGCTTTTGCCTTTTATCTATTGCCATTTTTCATTAAAAATACAGGAAGTGGGATGTTGGTTTTACTATTGGCTGTCCCAATGACATGTTTTATATCATCGCTAATCTATGGAATGAAGCACTCATTTAACTGGATTTTTCCAATGCTTGTTGTCTTGCTATTTATTCCTACCCTATTTATTTTTTATAATGAGAGTGCAAGTATTTATTCTTTAATCTATGGCGTTATTTCAGTGCTTGGAAGTTTTTTGGGAAGTTTACTTTATAAGAAAAAGAAGGTTTAAAAGGAAATTCCAGTCTGTAGTTGTTAACATCCTTTTAAATCAAGCGAAAATAAATAGCTAGAATTATTAGAGTTGCTAGAAGATTTTTTCTATCAGTCTCGTATCATAATTATGACAATGACAAAAGTGACGATGAATAATAGTTTTTATAAATACTGTTGGAGAAACAAAAGGGGTCTAATTATGTAGACATTTGATGTCTGATCGTTTAGAAATGGTATTTACTCACTTTGTGTCGTTTATTTTAATTGTCAAAGCAGATATTATATCATTAAGAGGAGGAAAATATATGGACCAAAAAAAGATAGGCTGTTTTCTAAAGAAATTGAGAAATGAAAAACAACTTACTCAAGAACAGCTTGCTAATAGATTGTATGTATCCCAGAGAACTATTTCTCGATGGGAGACAGGCAGCAACATTCCGGATATTAGCATGTTACTATTCTTAGCTGATTTCTATGATGTAGATCTCAGAGAGATTATTGATGGAGAAAGGAAAAATGAGAATATGAATGAAGAAACAAAAGAAACTCTATTGAAAGTAGTTGAATATACTGAAAAGGAAAAAGATGCTAAAAAGAATAAGTTGAATAGAAACTTTATTATTGGAGGAGTATGTCTTTTATTAGTTATCCTTAATCACCAATTTGGAGTATTGTCAATAATTTTTAATCATCCTATAGATGATTTTGTAGCAGGGGTAATGACAAGTATAGGGATATTTTTTGAGATTGCGGGCCTTTATGATAATAATCATGAGATTAGCTTAAGACGAAAAAAACATGAATTATTCGTGAACCATATGAAGAAATAAAATTATGTTAAATATTTAAATTAAAATTCTTTAGAATAATTAATTCAGTTTAAAGTAATAACAATCTGCTTGATAAATGGTAGAGTTGTATATAGATGTATTGATGTTTCTGAACGATTTTACAAGCGGGTCTCGTGTTATAATTATGATAACTGCAAATAGTAACGATAGTGACTGGGTTTCAAGCCCTATACTAGAGAAACAATGAAAGATTAGTATATAATTATAGCTAGCAATAAGATAATTAAAAATTCTAGATGATTTATTTTACAAATCTAGTTAAAAACAATAGAGTATCAGAGGAGGAAGATATGAGAAGACAAGTATTAGTCGCATAGTATTGACTGTTAAATATTATGCGACCCTAAATAATAGTCAATGCTTTCAATAAAAGGGTTATGGAGGCATTATGGACTACACAAAAGCAGATGAAGTTTTTCCTAAAGAGCTCTTTCTTAAAATACAAGAATATGCTGAAGGAAAATTAATTTATATTCCTAAAAAGAAAGAATCAAGAGCACAATGGGGAAGTAAAAATAAAACAAGAAAAAAGATAGATCGTAGAAATTATAATATTTATCTTGACTATAAAAATGGAGAAAATGTAGATGCACTGGCAGAAAAGTACTACTTGTCAGCTAAAAGTATTTGGAGAATAATTCGTCAAGAAAGAAGCAAATGATTTTAGGCCACTAGATTCTAGTGGCTTAATTTTTTTTAAAATGAATCTCGAGATTGTTTGAAAAGGTTTTAAATCATAAACTTTATATAGTGAAATACGTGTTATTTAAGATAAGCTAGAGAAGCGATCAAGAATTTTTAAGGAGATAATATGAACCCAGAATTCCACTCATTGATAATAAGATTAAAACCTAAAAATTTTATAAACATACTCATACTGTCAGTAGTTATGGCTTTATTATCTTTGGCACCTATCAAGTTAGTAGAACATATGATTGATTCAATTAATACTGACTTAAAACAGGTTATTTTATCTGGCGTTATCTTGCTAGTAGTCTTTTTTTTATCAGCAATTATTGAAGCTTATAAGAATGTTTATGCGGAAGGATTAAGCTTAAATTTTAGTAATCAACTTCGAAAAGACATCTTAAAACGATTTTTGAACTTAAGCTTCCAACAGCAAAAGACTTACAGAACAGAAACACAAAGTGCTTCAATTTTAGAAGATGTAAAAATTGTATCCGATTCATCTATAAAACCACTTAGTGATTTGATAGGATCAATTAGTTCATTTGTTATAAGTGTTATTTTAGTATTTTCAATTAGCCCGTATATTATGTTAGTCTTACTGTTAGTGGGACTTATTTCTATATACGTAAATAATTGGTTTATGAAGAGATATGAACAGCTAATAGATGAATCAAGGATATCATCTGATCGAATCTGGAAATTATTTAATGATATAAATTTATATTTTGAAGAAATTCTAACTAATAATAGAGTGCAAAGATTTGAAAAACTTACAGAAGAAGAAAGTGATTTATTCAAGAAACATCATTTTGAAGAAACTCGATTTACACAAAAAATTTATGTTGTTGATACGATAATTTTTATGAGTACAATAGGGATACTTTATATTATTACTTCTATTTTAGTTTATTTTAACCAAATGACTATAGGTGGTATGGTAGCAATTATGATGTATAACTCAATATTAATTGATCCTCTAATTGATTTTTCAAAAGCAATTAAAGAATGGAGGCGTGTTATAGTCTCTCTAAAGAGGTTGGATAAAATTCCAAAGAACGAAGTTTACTCTAATAGAAAAGAACTTACATTTAAAAATAAAATTACTTTTCAAAAGGTATCCTTTTTAGATAATGAGAAGAAAATACTTGATAATATCAGTTTTGAAATTAAGAGAGGGGATAAAGTAGCTATTATAGGTAAGAGTGGATCAGGAAAGTCTACTATTTTAAGAATGATATTAGGTTTGATTCAACCTACCAAAGGAGAGGTTCTTTTTGATGGTAATTCTGTGACCAATGAATTGGATGTTACAAATAATTTTTCCGTATTAACTCAAGAGTGTATAATAGTACCGGATTCATTACTAGCAAATTTAGAGTTGTATGTTGACAAAGTAGAGACTGATGACCTTGGTCGATTAATAAATCAATTAGAATTGAATAAGGTCTTATCAATAGAAAATCTGGAAGACCCAGTTACTTTTAGTTCGGGAGGAGAAAATAAAAGAATTGGCTTGCTTAGAACCTTTTTGAGAAAAGCACCAATATATATATTTGATGAACTCAGTAATTCTTTAGATGATGAGAATTTAGAAAAAACCCTACATTATATAAAAAACAATCTATCAGATAAAACAATAATCATGGTAGATCATCGTTTCAAAGATAAAACATTTTTTGATAAGATAATTTACCTAGAAGATGGACAAATAATATAGTGGAAATAAAGAATTTATAATGACCAATAAATCACCAGCTCAATCCTGTTATTAGCCATACAAAGGTTGATACTTAGTTGTGACTGTTTGTCTCGTTCTGGCTCTTTACTGTTAACTGTTGCTAAGCATTTAGATGCGCATCAACAGAAAAATTTGGCTTACTATGGGCAAGAAAAGAACACCGCTACTTATAACTTGACCCGTATGAATTTACTCTTACATGGAGTTCGTCCAGAAAAGATGACTATTAAAAATGGCGATACACTGGCTGAAGATTGGCCGGAGGATCCCGAACGACCTAATGAAGGTGTTCAGTTTGATGCCGTTGTTATGAATCCACCCTATTCTGTAAAGGGTTGGAATCGTTTTGACTTAACGGTGAGTGACCCCCGGTTTGAAGTCGCTGGCGTGCTTCCGCCCGCAAGTAAAGGAGATTTTGCCTTCTTACTCCATGGACTCTTTCATTTAGGCCAAGAAGGAACGATGGCTATAGTCTTGCCCCATGGTGTCTTGTTCCGTGGGGCAGAAGAAGAAATTAGAAAGCGTTTGCTAGAGAAAAATTATATTTATACGGTGATTGGTCTACCAGCCAGTTTATTCACGAACACGGGTATTCCTGTCATGGTCATCTTTTAAAATTAAAATGGTACACTCGATGAGCAGTAGATGATAATTCATTAATCCAATCATTTTTGGATTGGCAAACAGAACGAAGATAAAATGATAAATTGGTATTTTTTTAAATTTAATTTATAACTCATTTGAATAAGAAGAGCGAACTAACTATAATTAAAAGGAATACTAACTATAAAAACATGTAAACATATTTAATTCATACAAAATTGGCTTTCTTTAATGTAAGATGATGGAGTGAACCATAATGACGAAAATATCTAAACCAGTTATAAATGAAATAGAATATACAGCTGATGGACTAAAAAGATTTGCAGAAAATTCAGTAAATTTCAATAAAGATATAAGAAAATATTTATTAGATTACCCGACAGTTTATATCATTAATAATAAAGTAAAAAATGATATATATAGTGTATATATTGGAGAGACTTCTAATATCATAGTTAGAACAAATCAACACTTAATTAGTAACGAAATCAATAAAGAACTGGCTGAATTAGAAAATATTAACTCGGCTTCAATGTTTGTGGTCGGACATGAATATTTTAATAAATCTTTAACTTTAGATATAGAAAACAAATTAATGCATTATTTATCCTCGATTGATGAAGTAGATAAAATATATAACAGACGGACTAATCAACAAAATAAATACTATACCTCAGAGTACTTTGAAGACATTTTTTCAGAAGTTTGGAAAGAATTAAGAAATAAAAATAAAACACTTTTTCCATTAAAAAGTATAATTGAAGATTCTGCACTATTTAAGGCCTCTCCTTTTCATAAATTAACGTCTGAACAAATTTCTGCTAAAAATAGAATTTATTCTAGGGTAGTTAAATCTTTAGAAGACGATAAAATTGGAGAATTAATTCTAGTATCTGGAGAAGCTGGATCGGGCAAGACTGTCTTAATGAGTAATTTGTTTTATGATTTGAAAAAGGAATTAGCTAAAAAAATCCAAAGCAAAGAAGAAGTTGAAGTCTATATGCTCGTTAATCATGATGCTTTAATCAATGTGTACAAACAAATTGCCAAAAAATTAGATTTAACATCAAATGAAAGCTTAGAAACAGTTTTAAAACCAACGCGTTTCATCAATAATATTCAAATTAATGAACCTGCTGATGTTGTGATAGTAGACGAAGCTCACTTGCTGTGGACTCAAGGCAAACAAGCTTACAGAGGTAAGAATCAATTACATGATTTATTGAAAAGAGCAAGAGTGGTTATAGCAGTATTTGATGCGAATCAAATCTTAACAACTGAACAGTTTTGGGAAAAAGATGAATTTGAAAAAATTAAATCAATGTCTAAGAAAAATGATAATTACATTTTTTTAACAAATCAAATGAGAATCGATGCAGAAGAACAAACGGTAGATTGGATTAGAAATCTAGTTGATAATCAAATAGTATTAAATATTCCTAATGATGATAAAGGTTATGAAATTAAAATTTTTGAAGATGCTGAAAAAATGCATGCTGCGATTAAAGAAAAATCAAAAGATCAGGAAAAAGGCATTTCAAGAATAGTTGCAACATTTGACTGGGAATATGTCGATAAACGTAAACCTGAGAATGAAGAATATTGGATGGTAAAAGACAAGAACTTTGAAATTCCGTGGAATTATCAGTTAAAACCAACTAATAAAAGTATAAAGTATAAAGATGTTTCTTGGGCTGAACAACCTCACACTATAAATGAGGCGGGCTCAACATACACAGTTCAAGGATTTGATTTGAACTATGTTGGCGTGATCATTGGTCCTTCAGTAAAATATAGAGATGGAAAGATAATTTTTGATAGGGAAGCGAGTCAAAATAGAAAAGCTAAACAGCAAAGAACATTAAAGGATGGAAGTAAAGAGTACTTAGCAGATTTTTTATTGAAAAATGAGTTAAATGTATTAATAACAAGAGGAATACATGGGCTATATTTATATGCTGTAGATGACCAATTACAAGAGGTATTATTAAAGGCTCAACAAGGAGAGTTAGAAAATGGATAAACTAAAAAAAGAAGTTGATGATTTTAGAGATAAAAGGGATTGGCGACAATTTCATAACGAAAAAGATTTAGCCATATCTATCTCTATTGAAGCTTCGGAGTTGCTTGAATTATTTCAATGGAATACTAGTGAGGAAACAATAAAAAAGAATTTCGATGCTGTAAAAGACGAATTAGCTGATGTATTAATTTATTCGATTATGTTAGCCTCTAATTTAGATTTAGATATGAAAGAAATTATAATTAATAAGTTAAAGAAAAACGACGAAAAATATCCCGTGTCTAAAAGTAAAGGAACTAAGAAAAAATATACAGATATTGATATTGAGTAAACTTTTTAATATTTTTAATAATTGTTAAAGATGATTTCTTTAGAATTAGATAAAAGTTTCATATAAATTTCAGGTTTTTAAATTGCTACAAAATTTAGTCATCTTTCAACCAAAATGAATAAAAACTAGGTTATGGGTTTATCATTCTATGGGATATAAAAATAGGCTACTTATTCTACAAGTAAAATTTATTCCATTATTTTAATAAAAATAGTCCATAGAAGTTAAGCAATTTAAAATTTTTCTTGGGTAAATTTTTTAGCCAGCAGACTATGTACTGAACCCCTAAATCCGGACCGGATTTAGGGGTTCTTTTTATGTCTAAATATTCAAAAGGATTTAAAATCAACATAGTGAATGAATATCTTGATGGAACGACCGGTGGTCGTGATTTAATTGCAGAAAAGTATGGAATTCCATCTTCTACAGTTAGAAATTGGATAGAGATGTATGAAAACCATGGGTTCGAAGGATTTAATAAAAAGCTCAATAAAATAGAATATAGTGGCGAATTTAAGTTGTCTGTCATAAAATATAGGCAAATACATGAATGTTGCTATCGAGAAGCTGCTGAAAAATTCGATTTGCCTAACGGATCGCTGGTAGGTAATTGGAATCGAATTTATCAAAAAGAAGGTTTCTCAGGTTTGAACAAACAAAGTGGATTCGGAAATTAGATATTCTTTTCCAATCATAATATCTATTTCATCTTGAAATATTTTTAGAATATTATTAGGGGTTATTTTAGATAATATTCCTCTATAAAAGTGGATTACTTCAAACGAATACAATGATTGAAGAATTATTATTCTATAAAATTGAATATCAGTAATGAAAATATTTTGTTCATCATCTAATGAGATAAAGTCTTCGTGAACTAATTTAAGGATTTGAGAATGATAGTATTCTGGATATTCTGTTAGATTGACAGAATGTTTAATAATCAAGTTAAGGAAACTATCTTCATGTTTTTCTTTAGATAGGTAAATAATATGACTTTGACTAGAGAATAAAGCGTGAACAATGCTTTGGATTTTTTTATTTTAGGATTTAGATAAATATACTTTTTATTTAATAAACTAGGTATTGACTCAATACGAGGAGAAGTTTCAAAAGCCAATAATTTCGGATTGATCTCAAAATCTTCTACAAACAACTTCCATTGTTTTCTTAAGGTCTCTTCGTTAGATAAATTAATTTTGGTTTTTATGTTGAAGGGTTCTTGGTTTGAAGCAAATTTGAATGGAACAAACTTTATATTATATTCGTTTAAACAGCATTCAAATAGAAAACCTGAAAAATGTTTTCGAAATTATTTTGAGGTGTTTTGTTTAGGGTGCTATGAATAAATTTCAGTAAAGTCAAAAGGATAGTTTGTTTAAAATGAAAGTACATATACGTAGGATAATTTCTTGAACTTTTAATTCCTGAAATACTTTCCAATACAGAAGATTCAATGTTGGAAAAGCTACAGAATCGATAAATCATATTGTTACTCATAATGTCATCTAAATAAAGAGTAAAATTTAATACAGATTAAAGATCATTATTATCAATCAACCAATCTTTATCTATAAAAATTCGTTTAGTAAATGTATTATTTGTCCAATTTTCTGGAAGATCTTTTAGTTTTTTAGAAGAGTGGATGAGAAGTTCTAATTTTAAGCCACCATTTGAGAAGAGATGAGCTTTTTGATTTGAACTCTTTTCTTTTGCCTTTAACTTTAATTTAGCATCAATTTCAAACTCTTTAAGTTCACTGATGCCATCGGAAATGAGATCTACATAATTCAGATTACTATCCTCACTATCTATATATTGGGTACATAAAAAATACAATTCTTTTGATGTGCAATTGAGGGGGATATGATATGACTGCTTTGTATCTGTATATTTATTAATTAATAGCTGGATATGCACCGGATTGGATAAGAATAGTCGCTTGGTAAGGTTTGGATAGTAATTGTTATAGTAGTTAGTTTCTAATAAGAGATATAACGGAACATGGTTATTTATAATCGATTTTTCAAAATCTAACTCATTAATTAACTTATGAAATTGTTTTTTTCAAATAATTCAAAATAATCAGAGTGATAGAAAATATTTGAATTTTTATCATCGTCACTGAATAATTTTTTAATATCATTTGCAATATTATTCGAAGTCATAGTAGTTATGTATTTATCGATAGGTTTGAAAAGTTTCGGTTTACAATCATTTACAGTGAGCTTTAATTGGGCGTTAATTGTTTTATCTAAAAGATACTTGGTGATATTAACTGCTTCTAATATGTCAATGATTGAAGGTTATATAGTGGTCAGTAGAGCGTTAATTCGACCTTCTAAATTATTTGCATAATAATAAGTTGCATAATCACTTGATCCTCAATATTTTATTCTATCCATTTGAATCCTCCTAATTTATTTAATTATATAATAATATCATTTCAGTTAAAATCAATATTATATATATCATTGTCCATAAATCGGAACAGCGGTATTTTTGTTTATTGAAGGGTAGGACAAATTTGGGTCATCCTAGAGAAGTAACGGACAAAATTGTCTTTCACTGTATTTTAGATAGCTATTGCTCAAAAATGGACGACAGCTTTAATGATAACAATTAATAACAAGTGTGAAGTGTTTTGCTCTTGTTAATGTAAATAATTAAAAGAGGAGGAACGATTTGGTTTTCCTTACATCTAAGTTGGTAAAAGAAGAAAGTTTCCATTGAAATAAGTTGAAGAGTGGATTAGTGAAAATACAAAATACTATTAAAAAAGCTGGGCGACTTTGAGCCATTCTTCGGCTTATTTATTGGAGAAAGTTATGACGAATATAGAGAAAATAAAGATGCTTGAAAATGTAGTAGGCAAGTTAACTAATCAGAATCAACAATTACCTAATCAAACGTGGACAGTTATTGGATTAATAGTTACTGTTGTATTTGGAGTATCTGCATTTTTGATTTTGAACAAAGCTAAATTAAAAAATTATTAATGCAGAGCACAATAGAAAACTTGAAAATTTAGAGAAAGAACTTTCTGAAAATATAAGTAAATTGGAAAAAGAAACTAGAGTGTTATTAGAAACAGTTAATCAAGAGTTAGTAAGTTGTTTAGAAATTGAAAAGTTATATAAAATATTAGTGAATCAATTTTTTCTTTTATAGAAAACAGAAATATAAAGTCATGACGTAGCATAATATTCATTTCAGATAGACTCAGAGATTTTTTGTTTAAATCATCTGATTATGAAAAATTGGTACATAAAAATGTAATAATTCAAGGTCAAGTTAACAATATTATTTATGAAATCCCACAATACATAGGTTTTATTAGTGAGGAATTGTTTGAGTATTTTAATAATAATGAGAGCAATACTCAATTTATTAACATTTTGAATTTAATAAGTGATAAGTTAAAGGAGTTATTAAGTAGTATTTCGGTTTATATGGATTGATATGAAAATTTAATGGAAGACTAAAAAGCAAGACTGAGCATGTCTTTTTTGGAGAAAACTAAAGACGAAATTATTATAAATAGAAAAATTTTTATAAATTGCAAATAGAACTTAGCCACCTAGAACATCTTAGTTCTCGCTCCCAAGATGAGTAAGGGTGAGCGAAGTAAACCTCAGTTACAGAGGAGACGGCTTTTGTGAGTGAACTGAACTCTAAACCGTTATCACTTGTAAGAGTCTTAAAGAGTCGCTCAGCTTTATCTCCTAGGGAGTTCATGAGTTGAGTGATCGCTTGATGAACGGCCTGACTTGTCTGATTCTTAATCAAAATCAGCCACTCAAAGCGTGAGTGACGTTCAACCAACGTCAATAAGGCAGGTTCCTCTTCACCATGCGGACCTACCACAGTATCGATTTCCCAGTGTCCCCATTCCT
>NZ_JBNUPG010000029.1:0-11851 GCF_050409545.1 Facklamia sp. P12932
AACAAAGACAAACCCTGTATGAGTCATCCTCAAAGAAGGGTTTGTCTTCAGTCTGAAGCTGGCTAATGGCCAGCTTTTTTGATTGTATAAATGAATTCGTTTACTTAATTTTTATTAGAAATTCCTCTTGAAATCCTCATGCAATTTTAATAAAATAAACCTACTTTATTTTCTGGAGGGATTAGTATGAAGAAGAAAGATCTATTAGCTATTGGTTTTATGTTATTTGCCATGTTTTTTGGAGCAGGTAACTTAATCTTTCCAGTTGCTCTCGGCCACGAAGCAGGTCAGAGTTTATTACCAGCTATTTTAGGTTTCATCATTACCGGCGTCGGGTTGCCATTATTGTCGATGATTGTTGGCTCAAGTTTAAAAGGCGGTTATTTTAATGCTTTGAGTAAAATTAACTCTGTCTTTGCGATTGTTTTATTAACTTGTAACTATTTAATCATAGGGCCCTTGTTTGCTATTCCGCGGACGGCCACAACTACTTATGAGATGTCCGCTCTTCCATATATATCTAACGCTAATGGGATTACTTTAGCCCTATTTACCTTCGTCTTTTTTGGCCTTGTTTTGTGGATTTCATTAAATAAGAATTCGATAGTTGATGCGATTGGCAAGTGGCTGACGCCAGCTTTGTTAATTTCCTTAGTCATTTTTCTAGTAAGATCCTATTTCCTTTATCGAACAAATGAACCTTCTGCTCCGATGAAAATAGCATATCAAAACAATCCTTTGGCTGAAGGTTTTGTTAAGGGTTATGCTACTATGGACACACTTGCCACATTAGCCTTTGCTATTGTTGTTAAAAGTGCTTTTGAAACAAAAGGTGTCTTTGATCAAAAAACACTATTAAAAGAAGGAAGCAAGGCTTCATTAATTGCAGCAAGCTTATTGGGACTTTTCTACTTTGGTCTAGCATGGGTTGGTAATCATATTAGTCTAACAGAGGCTCTGCCTGAAGGTCAAAATCTTGGAACTTTTCTATTACAGACTATAGCAAATAATGCTATGGGGCAATCCGGTGTTGCTTTGTTAGGAATTATTGTCTTTTTAGCTTGTTTAACCACCGCTTGTGGCCTAGTAGCAGCAATTAGTCAGTTTTTTCATGATCTATACCCTAAGATTTCCTATCAAAATCATGTTATCATAATGACTGCTGTGTCATGGTTAATGGCCAATCAAGGATTGGATCAAATTATAGCGACTAGTGGTCCTGTTTTAGAGATAATTTATCCTGTCACGATGTCTCTTATTTTCCTTGTCATCTTACATAAAGTGCGACCACTTAACAGAATGCAATTTTTATTACCTCTACTGTTCGTCTTATTAGTTAGCTTTTTTTCTGTTCTATTGAACGCTAAAGTCATCGAGTGGAAGTGGCTTGTAGATATGCCCCTAGTAAAAATTGGCTTTGCATGGATTCCAACTCTCGTCCTTGGAACTTTAGTCAGTGTTATTTTTGTCGACCGTTCCCAAAGCTTAGACTTTACTGTCTAAAGAAATTAAAGCATTTGCCTAATAAAATTTTTAATAATTTATTTTCAAATTAACATTTCAATAAAGTGATAAAAAAATGCTGGACTTAGATCCAGTATTTTTTTATTGAATTTTTTGATCTAGAGAATGCACAATCTATAATTACTTAATTCATTGAAATAAAGTCGTTCTTATCCAATAAAGATTGTGAAGAAAATCAAAGAAAAGAAACTATTTAAATGAATAATATGCTCAACAAAAAAATAAAGGTCGTTCATATTTATTTATTCACAATATAAATAAAATATTAACCAAAAATTAACTAAAAAATTTCACTAAATAAATCAATAAATTTTTTGATAGTTACTCATATTATATTTTAGAGCAAAATAAAAATTTTAAAAGATAGCTGTATGTCAATAAAGAAAGCGTTGACAAATAAACAGGTAAAAGGTAGACTGAAAATATGAATCCGCTTGCAACGGAATGAATATTTATGGAAGGAGGATAATGGGTAAGTTATTGTTATCTGGTCTTTGTGAAAAACTTCACTTTTAAGAGAGTTGATTTTTCAAATAAATAAAGGAGCAATTATGATGAAAAGAAAATTAGGATTATTTACGTTATTGTTAATGGGCGTATTTTTATTAGTAGGCTGTTCTGGTGGAGGAAGTGGCGAAACTTTAACAGTTGCTGTATCTGGGGATGCAATTTCACTCGATCCGATTGCCACCAATGATAACCAGTCCAGTCATGTTATGACTCAAATATATGAGGGATTAGTTAAAATCAATGATGAGGGTAAGGCAGAACCTAGCTTGGCTGAAAGTTTTGATCAACCTGATGAAACAACATACGTTTTTAAATTAAAACAAGGGATCAAATTCCATAATGGAGAAGAATTAAAGGCATCTGACGTTGTTTTTTCTCTAAAACGTGCGATTGAAGCACCAAACGTGAAGCACTTATTCGAAACAATCGATATTGACTCTGTAAAAGCTACTGATGACTATACAGTAGAATTTAAACAAACTGAGCCGTTTTCTGGTATTTTAGCTGCTTTATGCCACCCTGGTGCATATATCGTAAATGAAAAAGCAGTAAACGAAGCAGGTAATGATTACGCACGTAATCCTGTAGGAACTAACGCTGTGAAATTTGTTAAGTGGACCAAGGCAGATTCTGTTGAAATGGAACGTTTTGATGATTACCATGGGGAAAAAACTGAATACAAGAATTTAATTTTCCGTGTAATCCCTGAACCAAGTAACCGTGTGATTGAGTTGGAATCTGGTGGGGTAGATATTGCTTATGACATCTCAGCAATTGATCTTGAGAAGGTTGAAAACAATGATAAATTACAATTATTGAAATCTTTTGACTATGGGACAACTTATTTAGGATTTAATATTGCTAAAGAACCATTTAATGATCCAAAAGTTCGTGAAGCGATTTCTTATGCAATTGACATTGATTCGATCGTTAAAGCTGTATTTAAAGGATTAGGTCAAACAGCTACAGGTGTAATGTCACCTACGTTAGCTTATTCTATCTCTGATGAATATGAGCCACGTGCACGCGACGTTGAAAAAGCGAAAGAATTACTAGAAGAAGCTGGTTTCCCAGATGGCTTTGAAACTTCTATTTCAACTAATGAAAACAAAGACCGGATTGATATGGCAACTGCTATGAAGGAACAATTATCAGAAGTAGGTATTGATGTTTCAATAAACGTATTAGAATGGTCAGCATTTAACGAGTTAATTAAGAATGGTAAACACGATATGTTTGAAATTGCATGGACAGCAGATTCTCCAGACCCAGATACTTTCTTATATCCATGCTTCCACTCTTCAGCTAAAGGTGAAGGCGGTAACTACATCTATCTTGAAGATGATGAGTTAGATAAGATGTTAGAAGAAGCCCGTTTCTCTCAAGATGATGAGGAGCGTGCAGACCTTTACCGTCAAGCACAAGAACATTTAATGGATATCACAGCTTGGATTCCAGAGCACAATAAAGAATTGACAGTGGGTGCTCAAAAAGATGTTAAAAATATTAAACTTTCTCCATTTGGATGGTATCAATTAGCGCCGGTAACTAAGGGAGAAAAATAGTTCATTGTATTCTAGAGGAGATGGAAACATCTCCTCTATCTAAAGAAGAGGGTGCGTTAAAACATGCTAAAATATATATTAAAAAGGCTACTGTATTTAATTCCTGTCATTTTAGGCGTCTCTTTTATTGTATTTGCTTTGCTTTATATCACTCCAGGAGATCCTGCACGAAATGCTTTAGGACCTTCTGCTTCTGAGGCAGCAGTTAAGGCTTTAAGACTAGAAATGGGATTAGAAGATCCGTTCTTAGTACAATTTGGTCGTTACATTAAGAATGTATTTACTAAATTAGATTTAGGAACTTCCTATATTACTAAGTCTTCAGTTGCAGCTGAGATTTTTAACCGAGCAGGTGCTACAATAAAATTAGCATTTCTTTCCATTTCTTTTGCTGTTCTATTAGGTATTCCAATTGGAATTATCTGTGCGATTAAACAGTATTCTATTTTTGATAATATCGCTATGGTTTTTGCTTTAATTGGTATTTCAATGCCAGTATTCTGGTTAGGACTTTTACTTATTATGTTATTCTCTGTTAGACTAGGCTGGTTCCCATCATCAGGATTTTCAATGCCATCTCAGATGGTTCTTCCTGCTGTTGCCTTGGGATCCCAGTCCGTTTCGGTTATTACGCGGATGACTCGATCTTCAATGCTGGAAGTTATTCGACAAGACTATATTCAAACAGCAAAAGCCAAGGGTCAGCGGCAAAATGTTGTCGTTTGGAAGCATGCGCTTGGAAACGCCTTGATTCCAATCATTACAATTGTCGGTACTCAGTTTGGTCAGCTTATGGGGGGAGCCTTAATGACAGAGGTAATCTTCTCAATTCCTGGTATTGGTCGTTTGATGGTTGACTCCATCAAGATGCGTGATATGCCGATGGTTCTGGGATGTGTTCTCTTTGTGGCGGTAACCTTTAGTATTGTTAACTTAATTGTGGATATCCTATATACCTATGTTGACCCACGAATTAAGACAAAATATGTGTAAGGGGGTATCAACATGGAAAATCCTAAATTAAACTCTGAAAAAGATGAAGTAGCTGAATTAGACCGTAATCAGATAGTTAGCGGAATGGAAGAAGAGCATTCAGTTGTAAAGGACCATTATCTGAAAGAGCAAGAACATAAGCGTGGTCGCTTCCGTGGTCTGCAAGACATTTGGATTCGTATGAAACGTAATAAATTGGCAATGGTGGGTCTCTTTATTATTGGACTTTTGGTATTAGTGGCTATTTTTGCAGATCAGATTGCTCCTTATGGTTTTGCTGAACAAAACCTACAAAATCAATTTGCACCACCAAGTTCAGAACATCTATTTGGAACAGATGATTTGGGTCGTGATATTTTTTCTAGGGTTATTTATGGATCAAGAATTTCCCTAAAAGTTGGATTTATTTCGGTATCGATTTCACTGATTATTGGTGTAGCGATTGGAGCAGTGACAGGTTATTATGGTGGTCGAGTAGATAATATGCTTATGCGCTTTATTGATATTCTACAATCGATACCAGATATTCTATTAGCGATTGCTATTATGGCAGCTTTAGGGCCCGGATTGGCAAACCTTATGATTGCTGTAGGGATTGCAGCTATTCCCGGTTATGCGCGTTTAGTACGCTCCTCTGTGCTTTCTATTCGTGATATGGAATTTGTGGAAGCAGCTAAAGCAAATGGTTCGAGTGATTTTAGAATTATCTTAAAACATATCATTCCAAACTGTATGGCACCGATTATTGTTCAAGCGACCCTCGGGGTTGCCTATGCAATTATTAATGCTGCTGGTTTAAGTTTTATCGGTTTAGGATTAGAGCCACCAACACCAGAGTGGGGAGCTATGTTATCAGGTGGTCGTTCTTACATTCGAGATGCTGTACATATGACCCTCTTCCCAGGACTGGCTATTGTTACAACGATTTTTGCATTAAATGTCTTAGGGGATGGTCTGCGTGATGCACTCGATCCTAAGCTGAAGCGCTAGGGGGAAAGATTATGGTGGAATTATTAGACTTACGAAATGTTAGTGTACAATATGAGACAGATTCAGGAACTGTATACGCAGTTAATAATTTGAATCTGTCAATCGGTAAGAAAGAGACCTTGGGGTTAGTTGGAGAAACTGGTGCAGGAAAAACAACAACGGCTTTAGCTATTATGCAATTAATTCAAGATCCTCCTGGTAAGATTACCTCAGGTGAAATCTTACTTGAAGATCAAGACTTAATGAATGTTAAAGAAAAGGATATGTTCAATATCCGAGGCAATAAAATTTCGATGATTTTCCAAGATCCAATGACTTCATTAAATCCGATAATGACCGTTGGAGATCAAATTAAGGAAGTTATCGAACTCCATCAAGATCTTACTAAAGAAGAAACCGTTGCAAAAGCAGAAGAAATGTTAGAGTTAGTTGGAATCCGTAAAGAAAGATTGAATGACTATCCACATCAATTCTCTGGTGGTATGAAGCAGCGGGTGGTTATTGCGATGGCTCTTGCATGTAATCCGGAATTAATTATTGCCGATGAACCGACAACGGCTCTCGATGTAACCATTCAAGCACAAGTACTAGAATTAATGAAAGATTTAAAAGATAAATACGATACATCAATGATTTTAATCACTCACGATTTAGGTGTAGTCGCTGAAATTTGCGACTATGTATCGGTTATTTATGCCGGTACGATTGTGGAACATGCTTCTGTTGAGAGTTTATATGAAGAACCACTGCATCCTTATACGCGAGGTTTGTTTGATTCCATTCCAAGTGCCGATGAAGATGTGGATAAATTAAAAGTCATTTCTGGCTCAACACCGGACCCTTCGGATTTACCGTCAGGCTGTCGCTTCCATCCAAGATGTAAACATTGCATGGAAATTTGTAAGTATAAATTTCCAGAATATCGTGAAGTAAAACCTGGTCACTATGTAGCTTGTCATTTATATAACCAGGAAGGGGGAGAAAACCTTGACTAACAATAATCAAGAAGCATTGATTAGTGTGCGTAATCTTAAAAAATATTTCCCCACTAAAGCCGGTGATTTAAAAGCGGTTGATAATATTAGTTTTGATATTAAAAAAGGTGAGACTTTGGGTCTAGTGGGTGAGTCTGGTTGTGGAAAGTCTACGGCAGGACGTGCCATTATTCGTTTACATGAACCAACGGCCGGTGAGATTTACCTTGAAGGTAAGAACATTATGGAATACAAGGGCTTGAAAGAAATGCGCTTGATGCGTCAAGAGATGCAAATAGTTTTTCAAGACCCTTACTCTTCTCTTAATCCAAGGATGTCCACTTTTGACTTAATAGCTGAGCCCTTACGTGTTAATAAATTGACAAGAAACCAGGCTGAATTAGAGCAAAAAGTGTATAAAATGATGGAGACGGTAGGTCTAGCTAGACGGTTAGCTGGTTCATTCCCACATGAATTAGATGGCGGACGGCGTCAAAGAATTGGTATTGCTAGGGCACTTATTCTTCAACCGAAGTTTCTTGTTTTAGATGAACCGGTTTCTGCCTTGGATGTTTCCATTCAGGCTCAAATCTTAAACTTGATGGATCAACTGCAAGAGGAATTTGGTCTGACTTATCTCTTTATTTCACATGACTTATCAGTTGTTCGGCATATTTCTGACCGGATAGCTGTTATGTATCTTGGTCAGATCGTGGAATTAGGTACTTATGATCGGATTTTTGAAAATCCATTACATCCTTATACGAGAGCTTTACTTTCAGCTATTCCGATTCCAAAAGTTGGAGTTAAACGAGAGCGGATTTTCTTAGAAGGAGATGTACCAAGTCCGGTGAACCCTCCAGAGGGTTGTCGTTTTGCTGGTAGATGTAAACACTGTATGGAGATTTGTAAGACAACTCCAGTTGAACTCAGAGAAGTTGAACCGGGTCACTTTGTGGCATGTCACTTATACAATGATATTAAATTTGCACAGTCGGTAGAATTTCCTGAAGAACAGATGAAATTGATTTAAATTAATATCCCTTCTAAAACACCTCTGTACTAGGTAGTTAGAAGGGATTTTTATAATGATTTTATTTCATTAAGCAATAGTTGATTTGTTTCTTTTGGAAATTACCTTTCATATAAGCGTAGTTAAAAGCTTTATTCTCATAAAAGCTTTCTAAGTCAGAGGATTTATGCGAAGGAGATGTTTGAGCCAATCAATTCATAGTTTTTTCGTAATTATTGAAGATAATAAATTTTTATCTTAACAAGTTAACTTTGCAAATATACAATTTAAGAAAAGTAAACATGGCAAAGGGGAGATAAACTTGGAAAAAGATGATTTTTTAAAGCTGGCTCAAAAGGAAAAAAAAGATGAGGGAGAGATTTTTGTTAATGATAAATCGAGCGTTTGGATTTCGAGGGCATTAATTGGTATCGCTGCATTTATTTCCGCTATTAAAGAATCGCAGAATCTCCCTTTTTTGGATATTCTTGCCATGCTGTGTCTTTCAATTGGGGTAGGAGAATTATATAAATACTTTGCAAGGAAAGAAATAAAATATTTATTTTTGTTTATCCTATTGTTTATAGTGGGAATAGTTGCAATAGTGTTTTTTTTAAAGGATCTTTATTATGGATGAAAAGTTAAAACTAAAGAATAATCTAAAAGGTTTACGAAAAGAATTAAAACTAACTCAAGAAGAATTGGCAAAAATGGTTGGAGTATCTCGAAATACTATTTCCTCAATAGAAACAGGTCAGTATAACCCAACTGCAAAATTAGCCTATTTACTATGTTTAGCACTCGATAAGAAATTTGAAGAAATTTTTTATCTATCTACTGGAGATAATTAATACGATATTTTAATCAAAATTTATTCTTAACTAAGATTTTATAGAATATAGTTTAAAATGTAGGTAAAATCTGTAGAGTTTCCAGCAGATAAATGAAATTGATTTAAATAAGAACCCTCTTAAACACCTTATCAAGTTGTTTTAAGAGGGTTTTAGATTTTGAATATTTTACTAATTGAGACAGTAGTTAATTTCTTTGTTTTCGAAATCACCATTGGCATAGCTATATTCAAAGGCCTTAAATGCTTTAAAGGTATTTAAATCTAAAGATTTTGTTTGTAGTAAATAGTTGAGTAGAGCCCCTCTCAATTTTTTACTGGTGGCTGAGGGTGCTTTTTTACTTAATTCTATATCCTTATAAAAGTTAATTTGAATGAGTTGCATTTTTTTAGGGTCTAGTAAAGAAGCAAACTCATTAGAAGCGAGATTAATGACGGTTTGTTCTTCGAAAGCTTTATTATAGTGAGCTTTCCACAAGCTTTTCAAGCTTTGATTTTTGATTTTTAGCGAGGTATTAAAGTCTAAACGGTAGGGATTGATTGGTTGAATGGGAGAGATTGGCCCATATAAAGCAGACAGAATTTTAAGATGGTTTTTAGCATAGTTCAAGTCTATTTTATCCCATTTGATTTGCCGAAAGGCTAGGCCTTGATAGACTTGATAGGCAGGACGAGCTGTTTTTTTATTAATGACTTGATAACGATGATAGATATCTTGAGCAAGTTCAGCTGAGCATTTAAAGAGTTTTTCTAACTCAGTCGTATCTTTTAAGGCAAGCTCTTTAATAATGGCTTGGACGGGATCTGATTGTGGTATTAAACCATTACCGACTATCGTATCCATCTCTTTACTGGGAGAGAAAATAATTAAAGTCATAGGCACACTCCTTTATTGGGCTTTAGCAACGGATGGAGCTTTTGGTAAGTCAAAGCTAGGAAAATGTAGTTCGAATTGACCAATAATTGTTGATGAAACTAAAGTGGTAATAAAAGAAAAGATCAGGTGTTGTGGAGCAATATATAGCAGTGAAAGTAATAAAACCACGCCATCTGTTAACAGATAGGCTTTTGTAATCGAGACGTAGGCCCTCTCAGAAATAACCATTGCCAAAGCATCATCGCCCCCTGCGGCACAACCTTGACTGATACATAAACCACATCCTACGCCGATTGCAACGCCTCCTAAGATAGCAGCTAATAAAGGCCTATCATAAAGGCTTGGAAGAACAGGTCCCATCCAAAGACAAAGGCGATAGAAAACAGCAAATAGAAAGGATGCGTGAATGGCACGGCGAATAAAATCTTTACCTAATAAGGATAAGCCAATAAGGTAGCAAGTAATATCTGCTAAAAAACTTAATTTAGATGGCTCCCAGTCAAAGAAATGATAGCAGAAGAGAACTAAACCAATGACACCCCCTTCTGTAATTTTAGCGGGTATATGAATGTTCACCAAGCCAAAAGCCATGATAAAGGCTCCTAATGCAATAACCAATATTTCTTTTTTACTTAATAAAAAGCGACTCAAAAAGCGCTTAAGCATATTTACACTCCTAATTTTTATTACACGAAGTCTCATTAGGACACAAAAAAAGACTGCTTGTGTCGTAGGCTAACCTCGTACGGCAATCTTAAGATGGTATGGATGCTTTTTTTGTTTGCTAATTTTTCTTTTGGTAAAACTCTGAGCTTCTAGTAATCTTTTTAGCCTTTGCAGACCCCACATCAGGTTTCAACTAGGCTCTTTATCGACGATATAAGCATCAGATAAACCCTACTGATCGAAATGAACGAACCAGTATCCATCGTAAAACGATACTATAAAAATTATAGCACGAACTAGGAATTTGGCAAATAAAATTACCCTTTTAAAATTATTGCTTTTCTTAAAAGTTTAGCTTGCCTAACAAAATAGAATAGGGTAAACTAAGATTTAAAGGAAATGAAGTACTTCCTATTTACCTTCAGCAAGGTAGATAAACCGCTAATTAGCTGATGACTTCTGTATGCTTTTTTGGCATACAGAAGTTTTTGTATTTTAAAGGAGGAAAAGCAATGTTGTGGAGTTTAGGGCTTGTCTTGATATTGGGGTGGTTGTTTGGAAAACTATTCGAAAAAATTAACTTACCAAAACTGTTAGCCTATTTGGTATTAGGTATTTGTTTAGGTCCAAATGTTTTCAATTTATTATCTGGTGAATTAACACATTTGGCGGGAGAAATTCGTCAAATTGCTTTGATGATTATTTTGATTAGAGCTGGACTAACTTTAAAATTTTCGGATTTAATTAAAGTAGGAAGACCAGCTATTTTAATGTGTTTTTTACCTGCAATTTGTGAAATTTTAGCTATTGGTTTGATTGGACCTTATCTTTTAAACATATCTTATGTTGATTCATTTTTATTAGCTAGTGTACTGGCGGCTGTATCACCTGCGGTATTAGTACCGAGAATGGTGGGGTTAATTGACCGAGGATTAGGAACTAAACAGGCCATTCCTCAAATGATTTTAGCAGGCGGGACAGCAGATGATATTTTAATTTTTGTATTATTTGCAGCCTTTATGCAATTAGCTCAAGGTCAAGGTGTTTCAGCATCAACGGTATTATCTGCACCTATTTCAGTAGTCACAGGAATATTTTTGGGGTTTTTAGTGGGGCATAGCTTAAGTTATTTCTTAAACCGCTATCAGTGGGAAGGGCAACAAGCTTTAATTGTCTCTTTAGCTATTTCTTTTTTAGTTCTTGGTTTAGAGAGCTTATTAACTGACATCATGCCTTATTCAGGTGTGCTTGCTGTTTTAGTGATTTTCCTAATTGTGCAAAAGAAAGCGCCGCAAAGGGCTGTCACTTTAACAGCCTCGTATCAAAAAATTTGGCAGTTTGCTGAAATTTTCCTCTTTGTCTTCCTAGGAGTGATTGTCAATCCGAGTTTAGCCTTAGAAGCGGGCTGGCCGATAGTAATCATTATTGTAATAGGTCTTATTTTCCGTATGTTGGGGGTTGCTTTATCCATTTTAAAGACACCATTTGCAAAGAAAGAGCGTTATTTTATTATGGGAGCTTATTTACCAAAAGCTACGGTTCAAGCTTCCCTCGGTGGACTCCCATTAATGGCTGGTATTGCTAGTGGTTCTTTAATTTTAATAGCCGCCACTGTATCTATTTTAATAACAGCTCCATTAGGCGCTATCTTTATTGATTATTTTGCGCCGCTTTGGTTAGAACATGAGGATACTTCAGTCAAATAATTAGCACAAAAAGCCATCATGATCTGTTGTGGCACTGTACCCCATAAATGGGACAGAATAAAAAATACCTCTGTTAGGCTGCTTGTTGTCGGTATTGAATCGGTGACACCTAGCCTAATTTTTGTTGAACTCGCTTATGATTAACAGTTTTTTCTGTTTCTAAGTTGATTAAATGGGTGATTTT
>NZ_JBNUPG010000030.1:0-11348 GCF_050409545.1 Facklamia sp. P12932
TGGTAATCGTAATGGTATGAGTACCATCGCCATTATCTACGACTTCTGCAGTTGGTGATTTTCCATCTTGACCATTTTGACCATTTTGTCCATCAGATCCATCTGGTATAAAGATAGTTTTATCAGATTCATAGACATCAGTGTTTGGATTGTAAATTTTAATGGTAACATAATTACCATTCCGCCCATCTTCTTCACCCGGAGTAATTTCCACAATTGGTTGGGATGGTAAAAGTGGTTTTTCAGGATCAGCAGGTTTTTCAGGCCCTGGTATCACGATAGTCGTTCCATCATTATAATGAATCTCTACCCCACCGTCTTCTTTTTTAATTGTTTCAGTAATCGTTACGAAATTATATTGGAAAATGTCTGGTCTGGCTTCTTGGATCGTCTCACGTGAAACTTCTTGCCAATATTTTCCATTTATTTCTACAAAGTTTTCATAAAAACTTCCATCTGAGTGTGTTGGTATTTCCTCTGGGTTAACATGCTTATATAAAACACGATATCTACCAGATCGACCCTCTTGAACCTTTTTGATAGTTCCAGGAGCTAAGTCTTTATTATATTGGAACTCAGAACCAAAACCTTCATCTTCAACTGTCATCTCATAAAGTTCATCTTTGACACTCGGATTAGGATCGGGTTCAGGCGTTGGAGTTTCGTCTTTTTGATACACATAGGTTATTTCAATTGTCTTCTCTGGTTTATAACTTCCTGTAGCAGGGCTACCATCCTCATTATATTTTGGATTGTTAATTAAATTTTTTATCTCAACAAGTTGATAGCCCTCTTTATCTTGTTTTTGCGTTCGATAAAACTCGTTCCATTTACCAGTTTGAGCCGACTTATCATCTTTTAAATCAATCACAATCGAACCGTCTGATTTTTTTGTTTGATAAATATGATGTTCTATGAATGATCCGGTTTCTTCTGTACTTTCACCTGTAGAGGATACACTTGTTTTGCCTATAAATGAACCACCCTGAGCAATAGGGTTACCGCTTGGATTAGCGTCCTTATGAAGATAAGTGGTTACTCTTGGTTTTTCAAGTACATCAGAAGCACCTGGCGCATCCTCTACAAAGGTCATAGTGACTATGTAACGTTCATTTGCTAACATTGTTCCTAAATGGATACGGCTTTTATTGCCGTCATTCAAAATGTTACCTTTTTCTTTAGTTACCCTATAATTCTCACTATCGCCATTAAGGTCAGGGATTAGGCTATCGCGCATAATTTGAGAAGGATAGGCTGAATTATTTGATTTCTTAGGTTTCACTTTGTGAACTTCCAACGAATCAGGGTCAATATGGAATTTATCAGCTAAAAGTCGAATATCTGAATACCTTCCAACTTCTTCCCCACCATTGTTTAGATAAATAGTATATTTAAATAACTTCCGACCCTGTGAATCTTTCCCTAATTCACTAATTGCTTGAACTACTTTTCTATTCTTATTATTTCCATAATCCACAATTATATCTTGACTCTTGGTTTGATTTCCAATAGTTACTGTAACAGGATACGATTTCTTATCAACTACAGCTGTATCTCGATTGGCCACCAGTTGATCATTAAAAGATCCTTTTATATCCTTGTTATGATCCACATATTGAGTGAATATGTAACGAGTGGTATTGGATTCCGGATCATAAAATGCTTGTGCAATTAAATTGCCTTGACTATCTAGCAAATGAACACTATTTCGAGGTACATCTATGCCTCCAGGCAATACATAATCGCCGTAGTTAACATCAAAAAAATCGCCTGCTTTAATAGCATTGTCTAATTGGTACTTACCAGTAAACGCAATTTTCCCCTGTGAAGTCGGTTGCAATTCATTTGGGTTATCCCCACCAAGTATTTTAAATTGCAAATCACTAAATTGGATTAAATCCTTTACATCTCTTCCTGTGGCATTTTGGATAGCAAACATTTGAAAGCCAGAGTGTTTTTCAGCATAATCAATCCCAGCTTGAGTAATTTTCTCCATCAAAACTTCTGCGGACGCATTTTGAAGGGTCTCTTTATCAACGCCTGAAAGGATTCCTTCAATTTCTTCAGCACTGTATATCTCTGCTAATTGTTGACGGATCACCGCCTCGCGATCAATTTCACCATCAATTAATTGATGAAGTTCACTTAAGTGACCATCTGATTCTCCCAAACTTTTTTCTTCTGAATTAACGATGGAGTCTGACTCATTGACTACACTTTCTTCAATCACAGCGGCTTCTTCATCAATGATTAGCTCTTCCTCTAAAACTATTTCTTCTTCAGCAGATATAGATTCTTCAGTAGAACTCTCAGTTGTCTCTTCAACTAAGCTGCTGACTGTTTCTGGGGTAGAAGTTGAGACGCTCTCCTGCTCTACTGTTTTCTCATCAGTTGATGATTCCACACTCATTTCGGTACTGTTAGTCTCTGCTAACACTTCTTCACTATGAATCTCGTTAGAATCAACTGATTCTACAGTTTCTACAATTGCTGTTGATAAACTCTGATCAACAGCCGATATTTCTGCATCATCAATTTTAATGACTGCAGGGGTTTCAACTTGTTTTTTTACCTCAACTGACTTACTTAGAGGTTGAATACCTTGGTCCTTATCATCATATCCTAATTCTTCAATTTGGGAAGTTTCCGTAGTGTTTTCTGCTGCTAAAACACTATTCGAACCCAAAAAGAACATACTTGAAATAGCAACGGATGCTAAGCCTGCACTATATTTTCTTAAACTATAGATTTTTTTCTTTCTAGCATTTTTCTTTTGTAACTCTGTAACGTTATTCTTTCCTAACATATTATTCCTCCTTAAAACATAAAATTAAATAATTTATGTAATCTTATCTTACTCCTAACATTTGATAAAGTCCATATCATTATACTTAATAAAAAATAATATCTCTAAAATATTGAACAACACCGAACTTTTTTAACTTAAGAGAAGAAAAAATCGTTGGATACTTTCCCAAAGTCTTATGTTGCGATTGGATAAATGATAAAGACGCGCCTCTCAAATAAGTAAAATACATTACTTTAAGCGCCCTAACTAGTCCAATCTATCAACCACTTCCAGTCGATAAATCATTTATGAATGTGCGAACGACTGACTTCGTTAAAAGACTCTTTCGTCCTAATTCTCAAACTGCTGAATTAACAAGAACAATGATTGAATCTGCTTATCAAACCAATGTGATTGCCGATCACTCAAAAACTAATAATCAGACCCTATTCACTCATACAGCCACCCTCTTCTTTTGCTGGCTTCTTAGGCAGACTTTATCAAACCAAAAGACCCCAACCGTTAGACAAAAAGCTAACGGTTGGGGGTCGGTTCCTATTTGCTAGACATAAAACTTATTGATCAGATCGAGCATAGGCATTCTTCATGCCATTGGAAGCAATATCTAATACCTTTTTAAGCGTCTGATGTGTTTCTTCTTGTAACATAGCGACCAGTTTATGATTGGCTTGCTCGCATACTTGCTGACTTTGAGAGCTAGGGCTTGTTGCAAGTTTTTGATCATAGGCTTTAATGATTGCTAAAGCTTGATGGTCCACCTTGGACTGATAAGACTCTATCACTGTTTGCGTTTGATAATAATGTGCGTCCGCTAAAGCAGCAATCATTCTAGCAGACCAATACAGACTGTCCGTTGTGATTTGATCATCTGTCTGAGTGAGATAAGCCGGAAATTCACTCGCTTGAGGATATAGAGGAATCATGGCATTAAAGACATTTGATCCAAAGGCCATCCATTGAAGACTGCGATTGTTTTCCGGCATATAAGGCCGAATTTGAGTTAGGCCTAAAAAATTATTGCGATTGATTCCAATTGTCCGGTAAGCGCCTCGCATTTCGCTTGAGCCCTTAGTAACATATGGATCATACGGGGTTCCTTGGTAATGATTGGAAAGGATCTCTTTTATTTCTTGGACAGTAATTTTATGTTCAGGCACAAAGGACCATGGGATATCAAAGGATTGTGGTGTGTAATCTGCCTCTGAGCCTTCCCACTTATAAGTTGTTGGATTGAAAAAGCGTCCCATTACCCAAGCTCGTGGCGTGTTATATACTAAATCTGCAGCAGTTCTTGAGCCAAAGGCCAAACGTGGCTGAAATAGGCCATCTTTTGATAAATCTAAGTGATTTTCTTGAATAAACTCTTTTAAATCAGCTGAACACATATGCTCTTTTTGTTGACCGAATGCATCTTCTAAATCAAAGGAATCTATTCCAAATTGATTAGGCATCACTACATAGGAATCATCTGGTACCCGTTTAGCTAACCAATGATGACCCCCTATTGTTTCCAACCACCAAATTTCATCGACATCTTGAAAAGCAATCCCATTCATCTCGGAAGTGCCGTATTCTTCTAACAAACTTGCCAACCGCTTTACCCCTTCACGAGCAGACCGTATAAAAGGTAAGACGAGCGATACCATATCTTCTTCTGAGATACCTCCAGGAATTTCTGCTTGATAACTATCGCTCCCCTGCTCACCCCTAGCTTCTTGGTAGGTTACCAATGGGTCAGCAGCTAACACTCGCGCATTGGAAGTGATCGTTTCGGTCGCAGTCATGGCAACATTTGCGGCATTGACCCCACACGCTCCCCAAACTCCCTGGTCTCCTACAGCATCAGGGGTCATACTATAAGCTAATGGGTCACTTGGCAACTCAATTTCTAAGTGAGCTAACACCGACCGATAGTGAGACGGATGTCCTTGACTATCGACTTTGACCATTTTTTTAACATTAAATTGTCCCGAAACAGAGTCTTCGTTTCGTGCGACAAGCGTTGACCCATCATAAGAGGCTTTTTTACCTACTAAAATTGTTGTACATCCCATATTAATCCCTCACTTTCATACTCCTATCTTATGCTTCTTACTTCTAAAAATAAAGTCTGAATAATGTATTTATTCTTAAGTATTTAAAAACTCCTCATTAGTTAGGTCGCTGGCTAACTAATGAAGAGCTTATTACAGTGCTATTTTTAGCTTTTAATCTTATCGGAATATATTTTATCAATAAAAACTGCTATGGCATTATCTCCTGAAACATTCGCTGCAGTACCAAAAGAGTCTTGAGTTAAATACAGCGAAATCATTAATTGTTGCATAGCATCTCCAACAATTCCTACCATTGGTAAGAATGGTACAGCTGACATAATAGCTCCTCCAGGTGCTCCTGGAGCTGCTACCATCGCAATACCTAACATGCAGATAAAGCCAAAAATTACACTAAAGCTGTGCGGAAGATCATACATTAATAATAAGGCTGTCGCACAGGAAGTAATAGTAATCATCGAACCTGCTAAATGAATAGTTGCACATAGAGGGACAACGAAATTACGAATTTCTTCAGATACACCATTATTTTCTGCACAATCTAAGTTCACCGGAATAGTTGCAGCAGATGACTGGGTCCCAACTGCCGTCATATAACCTGGAATTTGATTTTTAATGAGTCGTAATGGGTTTTTCCCAGCATAGCTTCCTGCACCAATGAATAATAAACTAACATAAAGTAAATGCATAATGATGACAATAACGAATACTTTCCAGAAGATAGATAGTACTGCAAATACCGATCCAGAATAAGACATATTTGCAAAATTTCCTAGAATATAAATTGGCAACAAGGGAATAATTACCGTTTCTAATACTTTAACTACCACTTCTTCAAACTCAACAGTCAATTGGTAAAGTACCTGTCCAGAATTTCGATTAGCCCGTAACCACGAAATAACAAGCCCCATCATAAAAGCCAGCACAACCGCTGTTGTAACTTCTAAAATAGGCGTTATCGGAACCGTAAAGAATGGAGTAGCTCCTTCTCCTGCTTCAGTAATCTTATTGACTAAATCACTGGTAATAAAACTAGGAAAAATACTTGTTGCCACAAAGTAAGCAAAAGTCCCCCCTATAAGGGTTGATCCATAAGCTGTTAAAGCTGTCATACCTAGTAATTTGCCTGCTCCTTCTGTAAGATCTGCAATTCCTTTAGTTACTAAACCAATAATCATTAAAGGAATAAAGAAACCTAAAAAGGCTGAAAACAGGCTAGATAAAGTAACTAAAATTCTAATAAACCATTCAGGAACAAATGGCAAACGCCCAATCAAAATACCCATTGCAATAGCTATCAGCAACCGACCGACTAAACCCGTTTTGATTTTAATTCTGTCATTTTTATTCTCTGACATTTTTTCCCCTCCATTTGGAATTTTTTAGCAAACTCGAGTTATTACTATGCTTATATTATACACGAAAAAAAGTTATATGAAAGCGTTTTTTAACTTATCTTATTTTTTAACTGTATTTTACTGAATAGTAATAATTGTAGCTCTTTTTAAGAAATTTTATTTTAAAAACAGTAATAAAATGCTCTTTTTAAAATGTTTCCTATCTCATAAAATTCTTTAAATTATTTTCGCTATTGACACGAACATCCGTTCGTATTAAACTGTTGCTTACAGGAGGAATTTGTAATGACTATTATTGATTATAGCCGTGAACCTAAATCTGATATTGCTTTTATCGATATGAAATCCTTCTATGCGAGCGTAGAGTGTGTTGAGCGTGGCTTGCATCCTCTAAGAACAAGCCTTTGTGTCATGAGTCAAACAGACACTTCTCAAGGTCTGATTTTGGCTTCTTCTCCCATTTTTAAGCAAGTTTTTGGGCGTAGCAATGTGGGACGAACTTATGATTTACCCTTCTCTCTTCATAATCGACGATTCAACTATCGCAACGCTCGACGTAATGGCTTACGAACGGATCCTGCCTATGTTCGTTATATTGAATCTTGGGCCAAACGTTCATTATTTGTGCCACCCAGGATGGACCTTTATATTAAAAAGAATATCGACATTTTAAAGCTGTTAACCCAGTATGCTTCTGAAGAAGATATTCTCCCCTATTCGATTGATGAAAGCTTTATTGATTTAACGCATGTTTTGAACTACTTTATTCCTGATCGTCAGGTGTCACGTCGAGACAAATTAGAAATGTTAGCTAGTAAAATTCAACTGGATATCTGGCGTAAAACAGGAATCGCTTCAACCATTGGTCTTTCTAATGCCAATCCTTTATTGGCTAAGCTCGCTTTAGATAACGAGGCTAAAAAGAAGCCGACCATGCGAGCAAATTGGTCCTATGAAGATGTTGCAAGCAAAGTATGGGCCATTCCAAATTTAACTGATTTTTGGGGGATTGGTAAGCGCACAGCCAAACGACTCAATCAGTTAGGGTTTCATTCCATTTATGATCTAGCCCATGCTAATCCTGAACAATTAAAAAAGGAGTTCGGTGTAATTGGCTTGCAATTATTCTTTCATGCCAATGGGGTCGACGAAAGTAAAGTTAGTGAGCCTTATCGTCCGAAGTCTAAAGCTATCGGTAATTCGCAAATTTTACCACATGATTATACTCAGCAAGCAGATATTGAATTGCTTTTAAGTGAAATGGCAGAACAAGTGGCCATTCGTTTAAGATGGGCTGGCAAAAAAGCACAGCTGGTCTCTGTCTCTGTCGGTTATTCCAAAGCAGTTGACCTATCTCCCCTTCGCGCTCAAACCAAAATCGATCCTAGCCAGCAAACAAAAGTCTTAACAGCCACTGTGATTGAGCTCTTTCGCTCTAAATATAAAAACGGACCCGTTCGCCATATTGGTGTTCGTTATTCGGGCTTGGTAGAAGAAAACATCCATTACTTTTCGCTTTTTGAAGAGCCAAGACAAATATCAAAAGAAGAGCGCCTCGATAAAACAGTAGATGCTATTCGAAAACGTTTTGGCTACGTCTCTGTTTTAAAAGCTAGCGCCTTACTAGAAAGTTCTCGTTCCATTGCTCGAAGCAAGTTGATGGGTGGTCATGCAGCAGGCGGAGCAGGCGGATTGGATGGTTTAGAATGAGTGTAGATCGGTCTTACTTATCATCTAAAGCTGCACGTCAATATCAAGATCGCAAAATGGCTAAATGGATGGGCTTTTTCTTATCAGAACATAGCTCTGCTCTGTCACACAGCTTTACTGACTCAAGCCCGGCCAGACTGTCTCCTAAGGAGAAATTTCTTCTACTCAGCCAAGCCTATGTTCAAAAACTCTCCATTAGCCTTATTTATCAAGGCAATCATCCAAATAAAGCCCACCAATCATTTACCGGCACTCTTAAAGAGCTAAATCTAGACCATTGTGCGATTGAAGACCCCCTTTCTAGAAACTATCTCCTTTTAGCTTTTGAACAAATTATCGATATTACACTTGCTGAGGAGGTGGAATAATGAAAACCAATGACTACCACCATAATCAAACACAATTTGATTATTTCAGTGAAAATTATCAACGATTTCAAGAGGATTTCTATCGTTATTCTAAGCTGAAAGTTCCTCTTGCTTTTCTAGAGGATGGGTTATTACGAATGATGTCGGCATCAACCATTAATTATTTTCGTATCCCTCAAAAACACAGTCTCGACCAACGTACTCACACTTTTGTTTTCAAGGTGCGTACCGATAAGCGCAACCATTTAATTCGCATTTACCAATATCAGTATCATTATGTTGATTAAAGTTCTACCCTCAATCCCAGCCTATCAAGCTAGGATTTTAGTGCTATCCATCTTTCTATTCAAAAAGCCCACTCATTTGAGTGAGCTTTTTTCTAAGCTTGATTAGCAAACTGACTTTAATAGCCGTCTGCATAACACCCATTAGCTACTTAAAGCAAATCATGTTTCCTTTTTCACTAATATTACCACTCTTCATCAACAAGATAATATCAGCATTACAAATACTCGATAAGCGGTAGGGCATTACGAAGGAGGTCCCCCCTCCCTTACCTTATCCATACCTTCTTCATTTAATCTTTCTAAAAAACTATCGACTGAAGAACGTACTTCATCCAATGCTAAGATGGCTGGATTAAAGAGCACAGCTCGATCAATGGTATCCATTGCTTTTGAAGCAGGGAAATATTATTAGCTTCTTCATTTATTTCCTTATGTAGCAAGATAAAAACTCGATTAAAAAGGGGCTTCACCTTTCAATCGAGTTCGTTAGATCAGTTAATTACTAATGGTTAATGGTATCTATTTTTGTGTGGACTTTCATAGGAAAAGAAGGTGAATCCTTCACCAATCACTTGTTGAACGTCTGAAATAGTGACGAAGGCTTTGGGATCAATTTGAGTCACTAATCTTTGTAATTGAACAACCTGATTACGATTCACTATTGCCAGTAAGACTTCCCTTTCTTGCTTAGAATAGTAACCATATGCCCTAAATACAGTGATACCTCGCACCATCTCTTTAATTACTATATCCGCAATTTCTTCTTTCTTAGAGGAGAATATCATCACGGACTTTCGACGGTTGACCCCATCTGTCACAAAGTTTACGGTCTGACTCGCAATAAACATCATCATGATCGTCACAATCGTCATATCTACTCCAATAATGAAGCTGGAAGCCAAAATAACTAGCATATCACACATTAACAAACCAGCAGAGAAACTGATTCCTAGATACTGCTGCATAATCATTGCGACAATGTCCGTACCAGCAGTCGTCCCGTTGCCTCTAAGAACTAAACCAATACCTGCTCCTAAAAGAACTCCACCCGCTACAGCTGGAATTATAATATTAGTTGCAATATAAGGAGCTGGTTGGATAACATTTAAACAAAAACTTAAACAAGTTGAAGCATAAATTGTATAAAGCAAGGTTCGCCTACTTAGGTATTTCCATCCAACCACTAATAAAATGGCATTAACGATGAAGTTGCTTGTACCGGTTGGTATTTTAAGTAAATAATAGGCCAACATAGAAACACCCGTTACACCACCGTTACCAAAATGATTAGGAATGAGGAAATAATTAACCCCATAGGCATAAACAATGCAACCTAAAGTCATTATCAAAACAGAATAAAGAATCCCTTTCGGTGTTATTTCAAAATAGTCCATTACTTTTTTTACCATTGCCACCACTCCTTTACTATCAAGGATATTATACCCTTTTTTGACAAGAATGTAATCACTTTCAAGTAGGTTTTTAAAATCTTAGTAAATTATAATCAATCATTAATTTATTTTATTGTTTCAATAGTTATTGACAGCGCTGAGTTACCATTCCTAATAATTTGCAAAAGTAATGATGGTATATTTTTTTCTCTTGTTAAGACTTTTATTTAAGTTAAAAATAATCAATTTTTATACAACAAATTTAATTATTTATAATTTTTAAAAAAAGGATGTTATATCTGATTTTTTTTGTGTATACTATTAACAATAAATTTTTGTAAGATGGTTGGTGTTGATGTGTGCAAAGAATAAGTTGAGTGTGATAGCAGTAAGTTTAATGATAATGGTAAGTTCTCTCTTTAATTTTGATGTTCATGCCCATGCAAGTACTTCAATAAAGGAAACAGCTAATGTTAATGATAATGTTGTAATGGATTTTTATAAAGAAAATTCAGAGTATTTTGACACTTCGGAAAATGGTGATGAGACAGTTGTAACTATCACAGATGATAAACTTATAAAGTATTTTAATGATCTAGGAATAGATACTTCTAAATTTTCAAATGATAGTACTAGCATGTTAAGAAGACAAAGTAACGGGGTAACAAAGTTGGTATGGCATGGAAAAACATCAAAAGGTAATGTGGATGTATATATAAGTGTATCAACGTTTAGTATTCTAGGTGGAGCTGGTACGGGAGTTGCAACAAGATTTATACTTATGTTGTTACCACCACAATTTAAACTTGCAGCAGCGGCTATAGATGGAGCTATTGGTGCTATCGGTTTTTCTGACTATGCAAGAGTATTTGTTGTAAGAGGATTTCGTTATCAATACAATTATTTACAATAATCGTAACTTAAAAGGATCATTAGGTGAATTTTATGAAGAAACTAAGCAAAATAATAAATGAGTTACTTTTTGTAGGAGTATATATTTTGGTAAGCGTATTAATAACATTTTTCCAAGGGAAATTAACGATTTCATATTTTTTTGATAACTTATTGTATAGAATAATAGGATTTGTGTTTGTGTATTCATTATTTTATTTTGTAGATAAAAAACATAGGAAGGAAAATAATTATGAAAAAAAATAATTATATAAAATCAATATTAATTCTAACTATATTTTTAGGTCTATCAACTATATCTGTTTCTGCTGAGGAAAACGATCTAACAAAAGAGGATTATATAACTACATAATCTGTTTCTGTTGAAGATAATGATCTAACAAAAGAGGATTATATTACTACACAATCTGTTTCTGTTGAAGATAATGATCTAACAAAAGAGGATTATATTACTACACA
>NZ_JBNUPG010000031.1:0-8260 GCF_050409545.1 Facklamia sp. P12932
GAAAAATAGACCAAGGAAAGGTATAAAATATAAACCACCTAAAGAAGAACTTTTTAGTTTCTTACTATCGGTGTTACATTTGATTGGACAATTCGTCAACAAAAAAAGACCTGTCATTTCTCATCTATAAGAAATGACTAGGTCTATTACCTAAAAACGATTAATCTACCATCTCTGCTTCTAAGTATTTATGAATTAAGTCATATGTGGCAATTACTGAGGTGATGTGTGTTCTTTCAAAGGCATGACTAGCATCAATTCCAGCACCAAACAATCCGTGACGTACATCTGCTCCGGCACGCATAGCTGCAGAAGCATCTGAACCATAGTATGGATAGATATCTACTTTATAAGGAATCTTATTTTCATCACATAATCCAACTAATTGATTACGTAAGCCAACATGATAAGGGCCAGAAGCATCTTTAGCACAGATAGACACTGTATACTCATCTGAAGTTTGATCATCTCCTAATGCTCCCATATCGACAGCAATATATTCTTCAACTTCTGGAGCAATGTTAGAGTTTCCACCGTAGCCAATTTCTTCGTTATTAGAAATATAGAAATGAGTAGTATGTGCTAATTTAAGTTCTCCAGCTTTAATTGCTTCAATAGCTTCTAATAAAAGGGAAACACTCACTTTATCATCTAAGTGGCGTGATTTTAAATAACCGGAGTCAGTAATTTCTGCACGTGGATGGAAAGAAATAAAATCTCCTACTTCGATACCTAATTCTGCTACATCTTCTGGGTTAAAAACAGGGTGGTCTAAACGAACTTCCATATTGTCTTGATTACGTTCTAATGACCCTGCGTTACGGTAAACGTGAACAGAAGTCTGATGCATTAAAATCGTTCCATCAAAAGTTCTACCTGTTTTTGCAGAATGGATTTTGCAATATACTCCTTCTAGCGAATTGTAAACAAACCCACCGATTAGATCTAATTTCAAACGACCATCAGCTTTTACCGCACGAACCATCGCTCCTAAAGTATCCACGTGAGCTGTAATAAAACGCTGACGTTCTTTATTTTTTCCTTCTAAAGTTACTAGTAAACCTCCTTTTGGTGTCTTAGTATACTCCACTTTATCCTGGTCAAATTTTTTCATTAAATGCGACACAATTTCACCAGTATAACCAGTTGGTGAAGGAATCTCGGTTAATTCTTTCACACGTTCTAAACGTGCACGATCTGATTCTGATAATTGATAGTTCAATTCTACCATTCTGTTCTCTCCTTTATATTGATCCATCTTAAAAGATAAATCATTGTAATCACTTGATTCTACTATACAACAATTAGCCTTAAATTCAAAAGCAAATTATGAAAAAATAACAATCCTTTAGATTTTTATACTTGGACCAGAGTTTGAAAATTGAAATTCTAAAACAAGTGGGTGTCTATAGCTAGAGGCTTTTCTTATCATTAAGGTAAATAGGTTAAAAAAACTCGGGCAATTGTAAAATAAATGAAGACTGAAGTTAAGTCACTTAAAGTTGAGATAAATGGACCACTAGCCACAGCGGGGTCAAAGCCTATCTTCATCATGAGTTTAGGAATCAAAGCACCGGCAATATTAGCCACCACGATTGCACAAGCCATAGCAATCCCTATGATCATACCCAAAAAGAGGTTTCCTTTCCAAAAGCCTGCCACTAGGGCTATGGTTAACCCAACTACCAATCCTGTGACTACTCCTGTTAGTAATTCAAAACTAAAAGAATCAAAAAATTTATCATCTTCTGATTTATTAGTAAGCTTGCGAACAGCAACCGCTAAAGATTGAGTTCCAGCGTTACCTGCTGTACCGGTTATTAATGTAACAAAGCTAGATAAAACAGGCACTGAGGATATCAAACCTTCAAACTGAGAAATTAGAGTGGCTGTCCCCATCCCCATAAATAGCAGTGTAACTAACCAAGGCAAGCGACTTTTAGAAGCCTTAAATGGAGTAGTATGAATTTCATTAACATCAACCGCAGCCAAACCTGAGTAGTCACTGTCTGCTTCTTCTTGAATAACGTCTAAAACATCATCTACTGTTATAATACCAAGTAATTCACGATCAAAGCCTACAACTGGTAGGGCCAATAAGTCGTAATCTTGTACCATTTTTGCTACCTCTACTTGATCATCATTTACTTCAACTGTTATTAAACGAGGATTAAGGATTTCTGAGATTAAGGTTTGATCATCATGAACAATGAGATCTCTTAAAGATAAAACACCCTTTAGTCGTCTATCTTCATCAATCACATACACATAATAGATAGTTTCTGCTTGAGCGGCTGCCGTTTTTAAGTGTTCATAGGCTTGTTTAACTGTATATTCTTCCTTGACAGTTACAAACTCAGTCGTCATGATGGATCCTGCTGTTTCGTCAATATAGTTTATCAAACGAGATATTTCACGGGCAGACCTATTAGGCATTAAATGCATGTACGTATTTACTTTTTCTTTATTATCAATATTATTTAAAATATCCACCGCATTATCCGCGTACATTTCACCTAAAACAATAGCTGCATAGGCATTTTCCATCTCTAGGAAATACTCTTCACTCAAGTGAAGAATATCTGATTCAAAGGCATCAAAGACATCAGCGAGTTCACTGGGAGCAAGATATTGATAGACTGTTTTTCGCTCAGAACTGACAAACTCAGTAAAAATTTTGGCTTGATCATAATTATGTAACGCTAAAAACTCAGTACGAAAGCGTGTCATACGGTTGTTTTGCAGCATAGCTTTGAAACTAGCGACGCTTTCTTCAAAACTTCTTTCAAATACTTCCATTGCTATTCCTCTCTTAGTTAACTTGCTGGGCTTGAATCCAATCTTGCATATCTTCTGGTAGATTCATCTCAAAATGTAAGGGCTGTTGAGTCATGGGGTGGTTAAACTCCAATTGGCCACAGTGAAGCGCTTGACGTCTGATCGTTTTGGTCAAAGGACCTCCATATAAATCATCGCCAATTAAAGGACCTCCCATATGCATTAAGTGTACCCGAATTTGATGTGTTCGTCCTGTATGAAGCCTTATTCTTAAGTGCGCTCCATTAGGATAAGTTTGCTGACACCAATATTCGGTCTTGGCATATTTTCCACTTTCATGAACACGCCGGGTTATAATTGAAGACTCCGTACGTGCAATAGGTGCTTCAATTATACCATGGTCTGACCATTGACTGCGACTGCTTAGAGCATGGTAATATTTAACCACTTGACCTGCTCTTACTTGACGATCCATCAATGCATGAGCTAATCGATGCTTAGCAATTAACATTAAGCCTGATGTATCACGATCTAACCTAGTTACTATATGGATTACTTGATCCGAGTAGCCTTGCTTTTGGTAGTAACCTCTCACTCGATTAGCAATTGAACTCGAAGGATTTGCTAAAGAAGGAATTGAAACTACTCCCACTTGTTTATTTAAAATAAGTAGATCATCATCTTCATAGACGATTTCAATTGGGTCATCTGAAGGTGGAACTGTTTCATGCCCTCGCTCGATGGGAGCTAATAAATGAAGACAGTCTCCTTTACGGATTTTAAAACGAACAGGTACTTTTAAATGGTTCAATAACAGTTGACCTTCAAGCTTAACCTTTCTTAAAAAGGCCTTTGGTAACTGTTGTTGTCTTAAAAATTCTTTAATCGTTATTTCTTCCGATTGATCATAAAACCACTTCAACTCCATTATAAACCTCACCTTTTATTGATTAAACTTATTTTCTCACTTGATTAGCGATAAAAGAGGATTCTACACGATTCCAATAATGCATATGCTTAAAGCTAGCGAAATGAATTCTCTCCTTAGCCAATTGCAAGCGCACCGTATCAATTGTCTGGTCCGCCCAAAATAGATGGTCAGTCGTGATATCCATCCATTCATTGGATGGATCTGGTTTTAAAGTGAGCCATTCATCAGCCGGTAAAATAATAGGCGAGGCCAAGGATCGATAAACACGATTATTAACCGAAGCCATCTCTGTCATCTGTATTGCTTCAATTCGTGGATGCATTACCGCTCCTCCTAAAGATTTGTTTAACCCCGTAGACCCGGTTGGTGTCGCAATACACAATCCATCCCCACGAAATGTTTCAAAGAATTGGTCTTTTATTTCCACATCACACACCATTGTTTTACGATGCGAACGAATACTGCATTCATTGAGGGCTAGAACATGTCTCTTTTTTCCATTACCGAGAGTAATAGCTACCGATAGTAAGGGATATGAAATGGATTCAGCGTCATTTTCAACAATACTCTGTAAAACTTGATCCATCTGTTCGCCTAACCAGTCCGTATAAAACCCTAAATGTCCCGTATGAATCCCTATAAATTGAGTATGATTGATAAATGCCTGGTACTGGTGAAAGGCTGATAAAAGTGTGCCATCTCCACCAATTGATATTACATAGTCAGGAGTTTCCCCGTTAGAGAGCTCTTTTAATTGATAGTGATGGAGTTTAGTTTTAAGTCGTTGAGCATAGGCAACTGATAAAGCTTTTTTATTATATACTAATCCAATCTTTTTCATAGTTTCTCCTTACTCTTGCTCTTAACGCGAGTCAAACAGTTTGGTTGCTTCATGAATCTCTTCACGAATCTGACTCATTTCTTCATCAAGTAGAAAGGCAGCCTCAGAAGCTCGTTGAAGTCTTTCTAATATTTCAACAGGATACTTGCCATCATACTTATAATTTAACGAATGTTCGATGGTTGCCCAAAAATTCATCGCTAAAGTTCTAATTTGTACTTCCACAATAACCGAAATGTTTCCTTCAATTCTTTCCACCGGATACTCTAAGATCATATGATAAGAACGATACCCACTCGGCTTATGATTTTTAATATAGTCCCTAATCATAATGACTTTAAAATCAGACCGTCTTAATAGTAAATCTGCTACTTCATAGATATCCTCAACAAACTGGCACATCACTCGAACCCCAGCTATGTCCTGAACACCACAAAGGAAATCTTTGGCTTTGATTTGTCTAACAGCCATTTTTTCCATAATACTTTCAGGTGATTTTACTCGTCCGGTAACGAATTCGATCGGTGCGTGTCTATCCAAATCAATATATTCTTGGCGAATACTTTTTAATTTTAGCTTCAATTCTTCAACAGCCTGACCATAAGGGGCTAAGAACAATGCCCAATTGTCGACAAAAGGTTCTTCATATACATATTTATTTTCCATGATTTCCCCCTTTCTAGCCCTCTACAAGTTTTCAAAATATTCAACCCATATCAGTCTAATTGATTAATATCATCCAGAAAATATTTTACCATAAGTCAAAGGGTTTTCGTATATAACTGTTCATTAGTTGAAATATCTATCATTTTACGGCATACTATTTATTTGTGAGGTTTTTCACTCTAGGCGTATTATTATAGATTACACTATGTTTATGATAAGCTTATACTAAGAAAAAGTAATACGAAGGAGGAATAGTGTGGAAAATTATATGATTGATTATCACTTTAATGGTCAGGCAAAGTATTTTGACTTTTATTTGTTTGTCAATCCTTTAGGGCGAAAATGCTACTATTCCGAGCAAGAGATTAATAAGGCTAGTAAATTAATTTCTTCAAAGATTGACATTAATATTCTTTGTATACATAATGAAGAGATTTTAAATGACTTTATGCAGCGTTTAGGCATTATTCAACCTAGTTTAGCAGTCCGTAATGACCTCTACTGTAAACTTTATAAAGCTGCTTTAGCCGTAAAAGCTGCACACTTTCAAGGCAAACGTAAAGGCAGATGCTTTTTAAAAGATTTACAACAAAAAATTTATCACGATCTATCTCTTTTGAACGAAAACTTAATTATGGACCTTGCTGCAAGCAATGGTTTAGATTCAGATTTGTTCTATGAGGATTTCTATTCCGATTTCACACGAGAATTATATTTTAATGACCTTAAAATTGCTAAAGCCATGGGTGTTCATTCAACCCCTAGTCTTGTGATATTTGATTCTACCCGTGAAGATGAAGGGATTTTGCTCGAGGATAATGTTACTTATGAATCCGTTATTGATCATCTAGATTTATTACATTCACAACATTTAGATCACTCTGTTAAATGTTCTACCCATTTTAATTTATTGAAATAAGAGGTCGAGAGGCTTTCGTTTCAGAGATTGACCGCTTATTTCTTTCAATAGTTTTTTGAATGACTTTTATTATAATACTTAACTATCAACAATTATTTCCCTCCTAAAATTTTCCTCTCAAGTCTCACAGAGTAGACCTTTTGGGAGGCTATTTTTCATAAAAATTCACCCTTTTATAAGAATAAAACAGACGAATCAAGCGATTCGTCTGTTTTACTTACCTTAAAAGTGATTCCATAACGTTCATTTGTTCGGTAAATTATAATCTACAAATGTCTTAAGGGTATCTATTCCTAAAATTTCTTACTTAAACCTTTTTTACCCAAAAGATAAATCATCAAACCAATAATCAAAACTGTCAGAGCTAATAATGAATAAGTAGTTTCTTCACCGGTTATAGGTAAAGTATCCTTAGTGTTTTCTTGATTTTTAGGGTTATCCGGGTTTTTCGGTTTTTCTGGTTTTTCTGGGTCTTTAGGATTTTCTGGTTCCTGAGGTTTTTCAGGGTCTTTAGGATTTTCTGGTTCCTGAGGTTTTTCAGGATCTTTAGGCTTTTCTGAAATTTCAGTATAAATATTTTTGAAAACAGCTATTGCATCATTTTGATAGGTGACACTTAACCTTAAGAAACCTGTCCCATCATCGGTTACGGTAACTACTACTTCATGCACTGAATCATCGTAGGTAATTCCTGCTTGATTGTCTGACACTTCACGTAAGGTATACGCATACTCGCCTACCGTATCAAATGATAATTCACTAAAGACTACTTTCCCATTGCTATCATTCGTACCTGTTGCTACGACTGCATTGTTGGTATCCACAACTTCAAAGTTAAATTGACCCGCTACTAAGTCTAATCCTTCTAATTTTTTCTCTGCGACTAATGAAAGTACACCCTTTGCTGCTGTGTAACTATTTTTAAAGACAGGGATAGCTTGATCAGGATAAACCACTTCATGAACAAGTTGTCCTGCTCCATTATCAGTTACTATAATTGTAACATCATATGTTGAATCATCATAAGTGATACCTGCTTGATCATCCTGGGTTTCACGAATAGTGTAATTATATTCTCCAACATTTTCGTAAGATATATCAGTAAATGCTACTTTCCCATCTATATCATTCGATGCTGTCGAAATAATTTCACCATCAGAATTTAGGACTTCAAAATTGAATTGACCAGCTATTAAATCAAGACCTGTTAATTCTTTTTTAGCAATTAATGAAGCTTTTCCTGGTTGAGTAGTATATACATTGGTAAAGACAGGAACCTTATTGTTAGGATATTCTACAACCAATTGTAATTGACCCTTCTCGTCATCGGTTACCTTAACGATCACATCATAGGTTGTTTGATCATACGCAATACCTAGCTGGTTATCTTTCTTTTCACCAATTTTATACCTATATACTCCAATTTTATCAAAGGTTAATTCACTGAAAACAACTTTTCCATTGCTATCATTCGTACCTGTTGCAACAACTTCTTCATTTTCATTAAATACTTGGAAATTAAACTGGTCTTTTTCTAGAGAAAGACCCTCTAATTTTTTTTCAGCCAATAATGATAGTTTTCCAACTTTAGGCGTATACGAGTTTTTAAAGGTAGGTAGATCATCCTCTTCGTATTGGATATTAGTTGCTAAGTGCCCTTGTTCATCGTAGGTGACTGATATTAATACATTATATTGATTTGTATCATAAGTTACCCCTGCCTGTTGATCTATTTTTTCACGTATCATATATTGGTAATCACCTACTGTGTCAAAAGTAAGCGCTTCAAACACTATATTACCATTAACATCGTTCTTAGCTCGAGAAATAATCTCTCCATCCTCATTTAGTAATTCAAAATGAAACTGTCCGTCAGCTAAATTTAGACCTCTTAAAATCTTCTTTGCTTTTAACGGAGTCTTAACCTCTTTGGGTTCATTGATGATTGTTATTACATTACCATTGGTTGATACATTAGGTATCTCGGCAACTTCTCCATTTGAATTAAGTAATTGTAATTCGTAAGACTGTGGATTGTCAACCGAATAGTTAATTGTAAAATAAATTGATTGTTAGACGATAATACATATGTGACATAAAACAAATAAAAATAGGGAGCTTCTGA
>NZ_JBNUPG010000032.1:0-8254 GCF_050409545.1 Facklamia sp. P12932
AACAAAGACAAACCCTGTATGAGTCATCCTCAAAGAAGGGTTTGTCTTCAGTCTGGGCGCACCTTGGGTGCGCTTTTTTATTTGCAATCATATGTGGTAAAATGAAAGAAAATAAAGAAGGTGAAAAGTATGGAAATCGAGTTAGAAATCGATCGTCTAATGGGAGAAATAGAGGATTTATTCCAGGGGAAAGTAGATTCTCAGGATATTTTTGTTTTAGGTTGCTCAACATCTGAAATGGCAGGTGGAAAAATTGGGAAGGCATCTCGTCCAGAGTACGGGAAACTATTAGTCAATGCTTTAATCAAAACTACAAGCAAAATGGGACTCTTTCTTGCGGTTCAAGGCTGTGAGCATATTAATCGCAGTCTAGTGATAGAACGTCAAGCTGCTAAAAAGTATGGCTTAGAAATTGTCTCAGTAGTCCCTGCTTTGCATGCGGGAGGAGGAGCAGCCGTAGCGGCCTATCAGTTATTCAAGGATCCAGTCATGGTAGAGCATGTTCAAGCAAGTGCAGGTATAGATATTGGGGATACACATATCGGTATGCATATAAAACATGTTCAAATTCCTGTTCGTTTTAAACACAACCAACTAGGGTTTGCCAGGGTAAATGGACTATCATCGCGGCCAAAATTAATTGGTGGAGAACGCGCAAATTATTAAATGTAGTCCTTAATTATCTTCTTAACATACTGGTCAATTTGATAGTAACGCCCCTTTTTATCAATGGTTTCCTTATCGTCCAAGAGAGCTTCTAAAAGTTCTAAGTTTAAAATCCATTCGCTAAGCTCGTGATGCGATTGTTCTGTAATAAGTAGCACCCAATATTGAAAGGCGAGATAAGTTTTTGAATGATTTGTCGATGACAATTCCATCTTAATGAAACCCACGTTCCAAGTAAAAGAGAAGAAACGAGGGCTGTCAAAGGCCAATATTTCTGCTTGTTGTTCATTTTTAATGTGGTCTGTGTAATGCAAATGATTGCTTACCTCAATTTTTTCTGTTAAGGGAAGGCCATGCTATCATTTTGCATGAGTGCTCTATCCGTTAAAAAGGGCCGACCATCTTTTTGTTGATGTTTATACAAGCAAGTAAATTTAATAGAGTAGTTGTTTTCACCAAGATTAATTAAATTTATTTCAGGTAACAAAGGAATCTCCTTTATTTTTTATATAGTTTAACAAGGAAAGATAGTTACTTGAACAGTAGTTAACAGGTTTTTAGATTATAAAATAGATAGGAGCTCTAGAATGGTTTTATTAAGGAAAAAAATTGGTGTCGTTGTCACAGGTGGAATTGCTGCCTATAAAGCGACTGAATTAGTGCGACAACTTGTTAAAGCTGGGGCAATAGTGCGTGTTATAATGACAAAGTCAGCAAGTGAGTTTATCACTCCGCTAACTCTACAAGTGCTTTCGCGCCATGAAGTTTTGATAGATACTTTTAGTGAAAATGATACTGAACACGTTCAGCACATTGAGTTTGCTGATTGGTGTGATCTTGTAGTGGTGGCCCCAGCAACGGCTAATATTATTGGAAAATTATCCAACGGCATAGCAGATGAAATAGCTTCTACAACACTATTAGCTGTTGCTTGTCCTTGTCTTTTATGTCCGGCGATGAACACAAACATGTATCAGCATCCTGCCACTCAAAGAAACCTAAAACGTCTAAAGAAAGATGGTTACTACTTGTTAGAACCGGATACAGGCTTTTTGGCAGAAGGTTATGAAGGCAAAGGGCGATTACCAGCTATTACTCAGATTGTTGAAAAGCTTGAAAGTATAGCAGCCAAACATTTTTACCCTCAATTATTAGAGAATAAAAAAGTGATTGTAACAGCAGGTGGAACGAGAGAAAGAATCGATCCTGTTCGCTACATTTCCAATGATTCTTCCGGCAAGATGGGATATGCTATGGCTAAAATTGCGAGTTTTTTGGGAGCAGAAGTCTCTTTCATTTCCACTAAAGATCATTTTCCAATGATGGATAATATGGACTTGATTTTAGTGGAATCAGCGCTTCAAATGCAAAAAGAAATCAATGAGCGCTATGCGCAAACGGATTACGTTATTATGGCAGCTGCGGTGAGTGACTTCAGAATGATGGATCAAGCTGAACATAAAATTAAGAAAAAGGATCAAGAGAATGAGAAAATCCTGTGGGAACTTATCGAAAACCCAGATATTTTAGCGGAATTAGGACAAAATAAAAAGCAGCAAGTTTTAGTTGGCTTTGCTGCGGAGACTCAAAATTTAATCGAATATGCTCAAAGAAAGTTAAAGTCAAAAAGAATAGATTGGATTATCGCGAATGATGTTTCTCAGAAAGACATTGGTTTTAATTCAAAAAACAATCAAGTGACTCTTTTAAACGAAAAAGGGCAAGTTGTGAACTTACCTAAAATGGAAAAAATTGATCTAGCAAGAAAAGTTTGGGAAATTATTCTAAATGATCCGATTATTAAAGATTAGAGGAGAATAAATGAAATTAGTAGTTGAAAATCTAACAAGCGGTTATCGCAATGTTCCGGTCATTAATAATGTAAATTTTGAAATTCACTCAGGCGAAATAGTTGGATTAGTTGGTTTAAATGGTGCAGGAAAATCAACGCTCTTGAAAACTATTTTAGGCCTTTTACCTAACCAGTCAGGGCAAGTGCTGATTGACGGCATCTCAATTGCAGAAGACCACCAGAAGTATGCTAGTCAAATTGCTTATATTCCTGAAACGCCTATTTTGTACGAAGAATTAACTTTGAAGGAGCACTTAGAAATGACAGCTCTTGGGTATCAAATTCCGATGAAAACAGTCATGCAAAGAGCCCAACCTCTTTTAAAGAAATTTCGCCTAGAAAAAAAATTAGAGTGGTTCCCCACTCACTTTTCTAAAGGAATGAAGCAAAAAGTAATGATTATTTGTGCTCTAGTTACGGATGCTCAATTATTAATTATTGATGAACCATTCTTAGGATTAGATCCGCTAGCTATTCAACAATTCACAGATTTATTGAAGAAGAGCACAGTTTCTGGTCGCTCAATTATATTTACAACACACATTTTAGCGATTGCTGAGGACTTATGTGATTCTTTTCTTTTGCTTCAAAAAGGTCAACTTGTAGCTCAAGGAGACTTAAACCAGTTGCAGGCTATCTATAACCTCCAAAAAGCGAACTTAAACGATATCTATATGACCATGACTAAGACAGGTGAAGTTAATGATTAATTTGGATCATTTATTTAATAAAAGAGCTAATCAATTATTGAAGGAAGTTGGGAAATATGGGCGATTAATTTTTAATGATCATTTCTCTATAGTGCTTTTCGTACTGATGGGTTTTCTAGCTTTGACTTATAGAGATCTACTTGAAAGATTAAACCAAGGTTCCTATTTTGCTTTCATATGGATGATTCCTTTGATGATAGCTTTTTTTCTTACAGTAATTTTAAACTTCGGGCACCCTTTATGGTTAAATCATGAGGCTGACCGATCCTATTTATTTCCTAGAGGCGAGGATTGGTTTAAATATTGGCGAAAAGCTTTTATCTACACCTCGCTTTCTCAAGTAAGCCTAGCTCTTTTAATTAGCTTTCTCTTCTATCCGTTAATCTCAATTGTGAGTGATTGGAATCAAAATAATGCTGTTTTCTTCTGTTTTATTTATGCAACTTTGAAATTTTTAGCTGTGATCAATCAATACCTAAATCTTTATTATCAAAATAACAATTTTTTATCTAGAAATTCCGTAAAAACACTCAACTATTTTACTGGATTTTTTATAACGATAAGCTTTTATTTACCCGATTTCTATCCATTTTTAATGATGTTAGTTGTAAGCGGACTATATTTAATGATTGTATATTGGCGTTATCGTATATTAGCTAAAAACCTTGTCGATTTTGAGTTCATTATTAACCAGTCTCATGCTAATAAATCGCGTTTTTATAAGCTGATTTCTCTATTTGCAGATGTTCCACAAGTAAAAACTCCCATTAAGGAACGGAAATGGTTGTATCCTTTGATGAACTTGATTCAAGGGAAAAAGGCTAATCGATATAGCTATTTCTTTGCTCGAATGATTACTCGACATGAAGGTTATTCAGGTATATGGCTTCGTATTACAGTGTTTATTCTGATTATCATTTTCTTATTGCCTGATAATTGGTTGGCTTTAACCTTAATAGGGGGAATTGGTTTTTGGCTCGCGCTTATTCAAATTTTGCCGATTTACTTACTAGGGAATAATTTGCCTTTTCAATTACTTTATCCTACTCAAGATTTACATTTGAAAAAGAATGCTTTTCAGAGGATGTTAGCTTCAATTTTGGTAATGATGATGCTTGCTTTTTGTTTAGGAATGCTAGTTAAAGTGGGTTTATCCTTAACACTACTGTGGGTTTCGTGTGCTTGGTTAATACTAATTTTAGCTATAATTCACTTTTATGTCCCTATTTGGTTAAAGAAATTAAAAAAGAAGTCCGATAAAAGAAAGCCTCTTTAAAGTAAGAAAGAATTTCTTTGATTGAAAACGAATTCTTTGTTAAAATTAATACAAATACTTATTAAGAAAGCAGGATGAATGATGTCAGTAAATGAAGAATATCTTAAACGTCTAACAGAAGTTAACGGGATCGGTGGCAATGAACGTTATGTTCGCGAATTGTTTAAAGAAGAAACTAAAGACCAAGCAGAAGAATATCTGCAAGATGGTTTGGGTGGTATTTTTGCTAAGCATACAGGCAATGCGGATGGACCACGCGTTATGTTAGCTGCTCACCTAGACGAAGTTGGCTTTATGGTTAAAGAAATCACCGATGAAGGATTTCTTAAGTTCGTTACCATTGGTGGTTGGTGGAGTCAAGTTGTCTTAGCACAACAAGTAACAGTAACTACAAGAGAAGGTAAGACATTCCATGGTGTTACAGGATCTAAACCTCCACATGTACTAACTGCAGAAGCTCGTAAAAAGCCAATGGAATTTAAAGATATCTTTATTGACCTAGGTGCTTCTTCTAAAGATGAAGTCATGGAATGGGGTATTCGCCCTGGCGATATGATCACTCCGTACATCGAAACACGTCGTATGAATGGCACTAAATTCCTTTTAGGTAAAGCTTGGGATAACCGTATCGGTATAGCTGTTGCAATTGATGTATTGAAGAATTTAGCTAAAGAAGGACATGAAACGGTTCTATTCTCTGGGGCTAACGTTCAAGAAGAAGTTGGTCTACGCGGAGCTAGAGTTGCTGCACATATGCTTAATCCTGATATTTCATTTGCTCTAGATACTGGTACAGCGGGTGACACACCTGGTATGACTAAAGATGAATCTGCAAGTAAATTAGGAAAGGGACCTCAAATCATTGTTTATGATAGCTCAATGATAGCTCACCGTGGCTTACGTGAATTTGTAGTAGAAGTGGCTGATAGAGAGAACATTCCTTATCAATTCGAATTTATTCCTGGTGGTGGAACCGATGCTGGTTCACAACACCTAGCATTAAATGGTATTCCTTCTATTGCGATTACTGTTCCAGTTCGCTACTTACATTCACATACTTCTGTTATTCACGAAGATGACTACTTAAATATGGTCAAATTAGTAACAGCAGTAGTGAAAGAGTTGAATGCAGAGACAATCAAGCAAATTAAAGATAACGCATAAAAATTAACTTTATTAATCCCCTTAAGCATCAGAAGTTTGATACCTAAGGGGGTTTAATTCATTAATTCAGTTCAGGAAATAAGGCTTCAAGCGCTCGTTCAGCTAGGGGTTGTGAATGTCCGATAGCAGGAAAAAGGTGCAAACTCATCATTGGATTGTAGTTAGCCTCTAGCACAGCGTAAGAATTGGAGTTAGATAGAGGCTCTTGATAGTTCTTGATAATGATATCTACTCCACAGAAAGTGGATTTCATAGCTGCAGCTGTTCTTTCAGCAATTTTAATAAAATCTGAATGAACTTGATCGGTTCGATCGATGGCAATTCCTCCGGAAGAAACATTAGAATTTTTTCTTAAGTAGACTTTTTTACCATTAACGGGAATTGATTGCAGAGAATAGTTTTGTTCAGCAAGAGTTATTCTTTCTATTTCACCTTTTTCTAATAAGGTAAGAGGAGCTAGATGTCTAGGCCCTCTGAATGGATGGTTATTTTCGAGATCGATTAACTGTTCAACAGTGTGCTGGCCATCGCCAATAATATGAGCGGCTTGTCTTTCACAAACTGCTAAAACTTTTTGATTTTGCACATAAAATCTTAGTTCAATCCCTTCAATAAATTCTTCAACTAATACCGTATGATCGTGTTTGAAAGCTTCCTTCATAGCTTTTGTATAGGTTTCTTTTTCTGGAAAATTTTCGAAGATAGTAATTCCCAAACCATAGTTAGTATTTTGCGGTTTAATTACGATTGCAGATTTGTCTAATAGAGAATAATAATTGATTGCTTGATCTAAATCATTGAATTTTCTCCCTTTAGGTGTTTGAATTTTTTCTCTATCAAGAACCAATTTAGTAGCTGATTTGTTATCCATTAAGAAGTATGAAACCTGGCTGTCTAAGGAAGTCATATTAGCACTTTTGATTAATTCTGTATGCTCATTGAATTGAAGTTCAATTAAGTTATCTTCAATATCAACGATGGTAACTTGAATACCAAGCTCTATCGCTTTTTTTATTAAGGCTTGTGTCGAAAGTTCTAACTTCTCAAAACCATGAAGGAGATATTTGTTTTTTAAAGACTGTCTTTGAAAAATTTGGCTAAGTTTAAGCAAGCCCTGGGAAAGGTCTTTAAAGTCGGTATATTGACTAGTGATTTGGCCTGCAAGCGTTTGGGAGGGTTGCTCTATTTGCATAAACTTTTTAGCAACAAGCTGACCTAAATAAGAGTCGGGATAGTAATGAGCATCTAGGTTTTCTGCAACAGTTTGTAAGGTATATGAGAAAGACTTAATAAGTTCTTTATTGATTAATGGATCGATAGGGTTAGATTCTGCTGTATTTTGGTTACGTTCATTGGCTAGATTAATTTCTTCTTCGCTAATTGACTGTTGGTGAAGAAGAAGAGCAAGAATCCATACTTTTACAAAATCGAGGTCTTCCAAACTGATTCCAAATGGTTGAAAAGGATTAAGATCAAAATTTCTAAATTCTAAATAAGAAATGCCCTCCTTGAGCATTGCGCGATTAGGTTTAGCCCCCCGCATTCTAACATCTCGGTAGAGCTCCTTCTCAAAATGTAGAATCCCCTGAAAAATGAGATCTTCAATATCTGTGACATATGTTTGAAAATTATTATAGGAAACTGAAACGTTTTTACTATTCCTGTAGCCATAGCGACTTTGGCGAACTGATTTCATAACTGTTTTGTGGGGTTTGCCGTATAAAACAGTCTCGTAATCATCTGAAAAATAAGGGGTGGCCCCTAAAAGATAAGTTAATACCCAGCGGTAGTAAAGATATTTACGTGTCAAGTCCATGTAAACCTTATTTCGATTGGAGATATATTTTGATTTTGAGGAATTCAGTTTTTGATTTAAAAGCTGATCATTAATTTGAAAGTTATAATGGATGCCTGATAGTAGTTGAACTTTTTTGCCGTAGTATGAAATAAGATATTTACGATAATTATAGTCATCTTTATTATCTAATTCAGCGCTTCGAATTTGATTAATATTAGATAATTGAGGTGGCATACTATAAGGCCAAAGCATTTCTGCTGGCTTCGAATTTGAAATTCTATGCTGTGTTATCTGGTGAAGACCAGCTAACCAATTGATTACCTCTTCATTAGTAGAAAAGGGTGGAGTAATTAACTCTAATTGACTTTCAGAAAAATCAGTTTGAAGATAAGGGTGGAAGGAACGGTTTCCCCAATCATGAGGATGGTCACTCTCACTAATTGATCCGTTGAAATTGATTCGAACGGTTTCTCGTTCGAGCCCCACGGTCGATTCCCAAAGTAATGGCAAATCTTCGATTGTAAACTCAATAATTTTATTCATAAGAAAGCTCCTCTTATATGAAGTAATTAATATTATAACAAAGTGATAAGAAAAAAGGTGAAAAAAATTTGAAAAGCCCTTGACTTAAGAAGACAACCCATGTTATATTATTTCTTGTCGTCACGACCGACCGAAACGAAAGAAAAAAGTTTAAAAAAACTTTTTAAAAAGGTTTGACAAAAAATCTAAACCATGCTAGTATATAGAAGTTGTCACTTATGGCAGCGAAGCTCATTGAAAACTGA
>NZ_JBNUPG010000033.1:0-7718 GCF_050409545.1 Facklamia sp. P12932
TGTTGAAGATAATGATCTAACAAAAGAGGATTATATTACTACACAATCTGTTTCTACTGAAGATACAGATGTAACAAAAGAGGATTATATATTCAGGTCGAAAGTTTGGCCTCCGCGTACTCTTTTTGTAGAAGTATGGAAAGTGGTACCAACTGACCCGGGTCCGGTCCCTAGATCCTATAAACAATGGTATGTAGAGTATAGGAACGGCATAAAATATGAAGGATATATATCATGGACAGGTGCTAAAAAAATATATACTGTCGCTCCTGTTAAATTACAATTTTTATTTAGAGGTATCATAAGATTAGCAAAAATTTAGCAATACTAAAAAGCAAGATAAATTATTAATTTAATTCATCTTGCTTTTTTAATATTTATTTTTTCAAAAAATTACTTTTCGAATTGATACTATATTAAATAGCTTTATTTTCGGTGTTACGACAAACTTCTTTTGTCATTTTTCCCTTTTAATAAATGTATCATAAGCTAATCATTCGTCTTAATCCACTTTTTTAGTTTTACATAATTAGTTTATTTGTTGGAAAAGCCCGCTTACATCGTTGACATCGATAGTAAAAAGGATTCCCTTACCCGGTTGGTCAATATCCATGGCTTTAGAAACTTTTTCAATGATTTCAGGCACTTTTTGTGTCTCAACAATCATTAAGACAAGCTCTTTTTCCGGTTCAATTTGAACATTAAAAATCTTAGGAGCTTTCTTCGAACCTAGTCCTCGACCATGGAGGATAGTTGCTCCACCTGCTCCTTCTTCACGAGCAGTTTCCACTACTTCATCCCCTGAATCACGATCAACAATTGTAGCTACTAATTGATACTTACTCATTTCTTGACCTCCCTCATTAAATTCATGCATTAACTGGTGACTGCCATAGACACTACTTGTATTAATTGAAAAGAGAATGCCCTTTCCTTTTTTAGGTAATTCACACTTTTCGGTTAAGACTTGATGAATTTTTTCTTCATTTGAATGATCAACCAACATCAATAAGGCTTCACGCTTGGAATCATTCAAACCTAATAAATCTAAGAAAGGATTGGCAACTGTTCCTTCTGCTTGAAAGATCGTTCCACCGGTGGCTCCTGCCAGGCGTGCCTGCTCAAGGTAATAGGAGGCTGTACCCTTCTTAACAATTGCAAAAAATAAGACTGTCTGCATAAATACCCTCCTATGCTATTTTTTCTTGTTTTAATTTCCACTTATAGATGATTCCGAGTAATAATATCATGACGATTGGCGCCATTGCAACCGTTGCGATGACACCAAAGCCATCCGTTACCACATCTGCCGTTGGAATCCGATCCGCTGCCCCTTGTGCAAAGGACAGGATGAAAGTTGCCGTCATTGGTCCGGAAGCTACGCCTCCCGCATCAAAAGCAATCCCTCCAAATAAATCATCTACAAAAAAGGATAAACAGATGGCTAAAAGAAAGCCAGGTAATAAATAATACCAGATTTGAATACTAGGCACTAGGATACGAACCAGTGACCCACTGACAGCTAGGCCTACTCCAATAGATAGAAAGACAAGTAAAAGTTTATTCTTAATAAAACCACCCGTTACCGCTTCAACTTGGTCTCCCAATACGTGAACGGCTGGCTCAGCCAAAACAATCACCAAGCCCATAATCAAACCAATTACGGGTAACCATGCCTGATAGTCACGCGCTAACATATTACCTAGAAAACGCCCCATATCCATAAAGCCTTGATTGACACCTATTAGAAAGAGAACCAGTCCAATCAAAGTGTAAGTAACCCCTTTGATAATCCGTTTGAGTTCACGCTTTTTGAGCTTAAATTGTTTCCAATTCATAATCGCAAACAAAATGGCTAAGGGAGCGAGGGCCATTAAAGACTCAAGCAAGGTGTGTCCAATAGCCAAAAAGAATGGAGCAATAATTCCCTCCGTATAACGATAAACTTCTGCTTGCCCTTGGAAACTTACTCCTGTAATAACTGATAATAAAATAACTGCTAAAATTGGCCCGACACTCATGGCACCTACTAAACCAAAAGAATCTTCCTCAGCCATGTGCCCCCCTTTACGAGATGAAACAGCCGCTGACAATGCTAAGATAAAAGGTGTGGTTAAGGCACCTGTCGTGGCACCTGACGCATCGAAAGCAATGGCTATAAAATCATTAGAAACCAATAAGGCCATTAAGGCGATCAACCCATAAGCAATTAAGAAAAAATACTTAATCGAAAAGGAAGACAAAATCCGCACGATACCAAAAGCAATTAAGAAGCCGACACCAAGTGAGACCATTGCAACAATCACCGTTGAAGTAAGAGCTCCTCCCATCGCATCAGCCACCTGTTGGCCTAAAATAAGTAAATCAGGTTCTGCGACCGTGACCGAAAAACCAATTACAAAGGCTAGCCCTGTAATGGCCCAAATATTGGGAGCATCTGCTACACTTTTCCCCATCAAATCTCCTATAGGACTCATACCAACTTCCACACCAAATAAGAAGATCGTTAAACCTATAATTAAAAAGACAGCCCCTATTAAAAAACGAATCATCATATCTGCCGACACATTGACCATGGTCAATGAAATGATCACGACTATAAGTATAATAGGCAGTACAGAAGCTAACACTTCTTTTAATTTATCGACTAATAAATCCATAACATTCCTCCTTCATAAATATTATTTCTCCTTCATCATACCATAGCTTAGCTTGACTTTTGCTTAAATCTTTATCACCATTCATTCCGTTCATCTTTTACTTGCATTTTTACCTTCATACCTTGACTTAAAAGTGTATGGCTCGTATAATACACTTAAACAAGCTGTATTATGATTGTGGGACACATCTTGGAATATAATAAAGCTTTAATGGAGGTAAAATAATGAAACTTGCACCCAATCTACCCATCTATACCCAAATTATTACTTGGGTAAAAGATCAGATCATCACAGGCAAATATACGCCGGGTTATCAATTGCCCTCAAGAAGACAATTAGCAAAGGAATGGAAAGTCAATCCCAATACCGTTCAAAAGGCATTTAAAGAAATGGAGGACTTAGGTATGATTGTTACTCAAGCTCAAAGACCTAGCACCATAACAACTGATACGCAATTAATTTCTCAACTTAAATATGAATCCATTGATCAAGCCATCGAAAACCTAGTCGATGTTTTAATTCCCATGGATTTGCAATTAGAAGATATCATCCAACGCCTTACCCATAGCTATCAAATTAAAAAGGAGGCCATTAACCATGATTAAAATCGAAAACCTCAACAAGTCTTTCAGTAAGCATAAGGTCCTTAAAGACATCAATTTAGAAGTTAAACCAGGTGAAATCACTGGATTGATCGGCATTAATGGTACAGGAAAATCGACCCTCATTAACTGTATTGCCAGACTTTTGCCTTATCAAGGGGAAATTTATATTGATGAAATAAAATTGCGAGATGCTAAAGCTAGAATATGGCATGTTCCCGATTACCTCAACTTTCCCCCTTCGATGACGGTTAAAGCATGCAAAGAATTTATGTACAATCTCTATCCTGCTTGGAATCCTACTAGAGCACAAGATATCCAAGATTTTTTCCAATTAGAAGATAGTAAGCGCATTAAAGAGCTATCCAAGGGGAATCAAGCAAAACTTAATTTAATGTTAGGCTTATCTTTAGAGGCAGATTATCTTCTGTTAGATGAACCCTTTGCTGGCATCGATGTCTTTAGCCGGGAAGAAATTCTTGAACTCTTTGGTTCATTTATCCAAAAAGACTGTGGTGTCTTAGTAACCACTCATGAACTTTACGATGTCGAACACTTTATCGACCGAGCCGTTTTAATGAGTGAGGGCCAAATCAAACACTCTATCTATTTAGAAGATATGCGTGAAAATGAAGAACTATCCTTAGTTGAATGGTTAAGAAAGGAGTTAAATTAAATGAAAGAAATATTAAGTTTAACTTATTTTGAAATACAAAGACAGAAACTTTACTGGTTATCCATCGCTTTAATCTATCTCGTCCTATCCTTAATTTCTATTAATAATAATATACAAAGCAATTTTCAACAAAATATGGTTATTCAGCCAAGTATATTGCTGAATATCATAAATATCGCCTTTATTATCGGAGTTATTAGTACGGCCATTGCGACCCTTTTAGTCTGGTTAAAAGATTGGTTTAGCCAAGGTAAAATGATTTCTCGCTGGTTAGCTGGCCCTTTTAAACGATCCAGCCTCTACCATGCAAAATTTCTAAGCCTCGTCTTTTATTTTTTCCTGAATATTTTATTCGTTTATTTTACAGTATATGTTTTTCATTTTCTCTTACAAATGATCTTACAAGAGCGGTATTCAAATGATATGCCCCTCTATCTCGTTTTCAACTTTTCTTATTTCACCAATCTTTTCACCGAATCCATCTGGGTATCGCTTGTTAATATCTTAGCCTGGCTTGCCTTGATTCCAATCACCCTTCTATTTGTACTGCTTGAACGCGCCTATTCCTGGAAATGGTCTGTCCTCTACTTGCTCATCCTAGTAGCAGGAACATATCTTACTGGAAAACTCATAGCTTTTGGTATGCTACCTACTAATCTCGAGTTTCATGCGTTTTATCCACTCAGTTTTATCCTTGTAGGAAGTATCACTTACTGGATTGGCAGTCAATATGTCGCAAAAGATCTGCATATTTAAAGGAGGTAGAAAGATGAATTATTATAAACAAATGATTAAATACTTTGCAATCATTGGCATGGGTTTAATCTTATTAGTAGGAAGTCTCTATGGTCTTAACTCGCCGATTATTGGGAAATTAACCTCAATAAAAGGAGATGAAAAACTAACCAATCTACCTGAAGAGTATGTCCAACTAAGTAGTCAAAACAGTTTCTTCTCTCTGCCAGAAGAAATGTTCCAAAATAAAAGTGGAGATTTTCAGTTGAGTCGTTCAAATCTTAGATTCAAAAGCCTTGATTTTGAGGGAAATAAAGAATTAAAAGCATTAGCTAAAGAAGCCCCCAACTTTTTCAAAGGAATAGATTCACTAGAACAAATCTATCAAGGAGATAAGCACTATTTCTGGATTGAAAGTGATTTGTTTTCTAATGAAGAAAAACCCATCAAAGTTCACTTTTTAGACTTTACAAATAAAAAGGAGCTTATCAAAGATATTCCTACAATCAAAACTTCAATTAAGGACTCGGATAAAATCTATCTGCAAAATGTTCAAGTCCGACAAGTTGATGGTAAATATTATCTAATGTGTCTTTACAATATCGAATCGGGAAACAGCAATAGCGACAAATTTTCCTTTAAAAACAAAATTACAATTTACCAACTTGATGAAGTCAACAAAGAAAACCAATTTAAACTCATTAATGAAGAAGACTATACTGTATATAGTGATGAGGAAACTCTAGCTAAAGATGTTTGGTTCAATAGTCCATTCTTAAGTAGTAACCTCTCTCTTGATGCTCCCTTTATTCAAACTAGCTATAATCTTGAAAATGACGAGAATGGTCCCTTCTTTCTGTTTGATTTTAAAGACCAATCATGGCAAGAAACTAAAGTAACCATTCCAAGTTCAAATAGCTTCGAAATCCTGACTGCTGACTCTAACCATATTTATATCATCGAATATCAAAAAAATAAGCCTCACTTTGGTCGCTACTCAATAAAGGAAGATAATTATATCGGTGAGATTCCGATTGAACATTTTGAATCTTTGGAAGTTGGGCTAGACATTCAAGTGATTGACTATAACAGTAAGGGGCCATCTCTTCTCTCCCTCAATGATTCTGGCAAGAAATATTATGGCTATTACGATTTAAACACCGGACAAAGCCAGTCACTCTTTAGAATCGATTTTCCTAAAGAGTATCAGAATTATTTAGATCTTTTAATTTGGAATTAAAGAATCATACGCACCCATATTGTACTTTAAAGGAGGCTGACTAATGTCACAGCCTCCTTTTATTTTAAAAAAGTTATGCATTTAATTTTAAAAGAAAACCATTTCCTTTTTATTACTTAAAGTTACATTATAATTAGAAATTTATTTATGCTTCTTAGCTATATTCCCCATAGAATAGTCACTTTAAATTACTGGAAATATTTTAGCCATCAACTATTTAAAGAGGAAGTGAAATGAAAGAGGCTTTTACGGCTGGTGAGCATGATGAGCTCGGGTGACACAACTGCTTTGCGCAAGGGAAAAAGAAAGCAGAAAACTAGAGGAAGAAATTTCAAAATTTGAGAAAATACTTCAATCAAAAAAGAGCAATTAAACAGTCAACAGAAGATGAGTTAATAGCCGATAAAAGCAAAGAATCAAAAAGTATTATTTTAATTGATAAGACAGACTTTTATAATATAGCATTCAAAGAAATTGAAATAAACGACCAATGATGACTACGGCTTAACTGTCACTTCAACAAATCATTAGACAAACAAAAAAGCAGTCTTAGTTTAACTAGGACTGCTTTTAAGATGTTAGGCATTTTAAAAACTTCGATTAAGCTTCAACAGCTACTGGGTAAACTGAAACTTTCTTAGCTTTTTTACCCTTGCGTTCGAATTTAACGATTCCATCAATTTTTGCAAATAATGTATCATCGCCACCACGGCCAACATTTTCGCCTGGATGGATTTTTGTTCCACGTTGACGGTAGATAATTGATCCACCTGTTACTTCTTCACCGTCGCCAACTTTAGCGCCTAAACGCTTAGCAATGGAATCACGACCGTTCTGAGTAGAACCTCCACCTTTTTTAGTAGCGAATAGTTGTAAGTCTAATTTCAACATAGAGAGCACCTCCTATAGTATAGTTTGTTTAATCTGGATATATTCGGGATAAGCTTGTTCTGTCACTTCTAAAGCTAAAATTAAATGACGCATCAAAAGTTGCACATCATGTTTTAACTTCTTTTGTTCAATCGATGGTAGTACGAGCTTGAGATAACCACCTTCCATTTCATTAACAGTGGTTTCTACAGGCACTTGCAAGAGTTGGTAAAGAGAGTTTTCTACTGAAATAACTTGGCTAGATACTGCGGCACAGACAATATCTTGTCCATGTTCACCATAACCAGCATGTCCTGTCATTTCGATTTCTTTAACTTCTTGACCCTCTTTTGAAAGGCTGATTTGTACTTGAATCATGATTAAGCCTTAATCGCGTTAACAGTTAATTTAGTGTATGGTTGACGGTGTCCTTGCTTACGGTGAGAATCTTTACGACGTAAATATTTGAAAGTAACCACTTTCTTTTCGCGTCCTTGTTTCTCAACAGTCGCTTCTACACTTGCTCCAGCAACTAATGGTGAACCTACCTTTGTTTCACCTTCACCACCTACTAAAACGACTTCATCAAAAGTTACTTTATCGCCTTCAGCAACGTCTAGCTTCTCAACGAAGATTGTTTGTCCTTCTTCTACCTTAATTTGCTTGCCGCCTGTTTTTATAATTGCGTACATTCAAGCACCTCCTATTATTAGATTTTCGGTATAAATACCTACACTTAGACTCGCCAACTTGAGTGGCTAATGCACTTAAACTCAAGGATGAGCGGTTGCAGTTGTGGTGCTACACAAATACAACATTAGTAGGATATCAGAATTACTTTAGACTGTCAATAATTCTAAGGAAAGATATCTTTGGTAAATTCTAGAATTGTCAAACATATGTTACACAAGGTGCTTCTAAAATGGCATGCTTAT
>NZ_JBNUPG010000034.1:0-7335 GCF_050409545.1 Facklamia sp. P12932
TAACATGCTTGCCTGTCACGCAGGAGATCGCGGGTTCAAATCCCGTCCGGACCGTTTCTAGGCTTGATAGCTCAGTTGGTAGAGCACTTGATTGAAGCTCAAGGTGTCGGCGGTTCGATTCCGTCTCAAGCCATTGCTGGAGGGGTAGCGAAGTGGCTAAACGCGGCGGACTGTAAATCCGCTCCTTCGGGTTCGGCAGTTCGAATCTGCCCCCCTCCATTTTAATAGGGATTGCTAACCATTTTCCTTTTTAGGGACTTAGTTTAACGGTAGAACAACGGTCTCCAAAACCGTCAGTGTGGGTTCGATTCCTACAGTCCCTGTTAAAAGTATGATGGCGATTGTGGCGAAGTGGTTAACGCATCGGTTTGTGGATCCGACATTCGTGGGTTCGATTCCCATCAGTCGCCTATTTATATTTTATTATTGGGGTATAGCCAAGCGGTAAGGCATCGGACTTTGACTCCGTGATTCGTTGGTTCGAATCCAGCTACCCCAGTTTCATGGCGGTATAGCCAAGTGGTAAGGCACGGGTCTGCAAAACCTTGATCGCCGGTTCAAATCCGACTACCGCCTTATATCTATTACGGCGGTGTGGCGGAATTGGCAGACGCGCTGGACTCAAAATCCAGTGCCGGTTACACGGCGTGTCGGTTCGACCCCGACCACCGCTATTTATTTTAAACTCTTTCCTGGATAGGAAGGTTTTTTTATTGTTTTATTTTCATTGGTAAAGTATAATTTTCTTATAAATTCGAAAGGAGTGGTACAAGATGAATTTAGAATATAAAAATTTAGGTTCTAATCTAAAAACTCTTCAATGGTTTTTTGCTAGGGTTATTTGTTTTTACGTACCACCCTATCATTAGTCATTTTCTATATTTTTAAGGATCTAAGTTAATCTTAGATTCTTTTTTATTTTAATTATATTTTAAAAATTATAGAATTTATTTTGTCTTTCTAAATTCATCATATTTACGAAAACAGATAGCTTTATGTAGCATAAAAGGATAATTTAGATAGGAGACTAATTGATGATAAACAAAGATTATGGTATTAATTCTTACATTTCTAGATATAATTTAAATAATGATTTAAATATCTATCGCATCACAAGTCGTAATAATGCATTTCTAACGCTTCATAATAAAAAAGACGAATTTATTTCGGTTCGAGTAAATTTAAAAAATAGTGATTTTGTTGTAGGTGATTATGTTTTAGTTGAAAAGAATGCGGGAGAACATCAAATATCCACGTTTCTCAAAAGAGATAGCTTGATTACTAAAGCTCAAAGCACATCACAAAAAAGTTTGGCATATAATGCTAAAGAACAATTAATAGCTGCAAATGTTGACCAAATATTTATTCTTATTGCAGCTGATCAGAGGTTTTCTTTGGGAAAATTCGAACGCTATGTCTCTACCTTTTCTAATATGGCTAAGGATATTCAAATTATTATTTCAAAATCAGACTATCAAGTAGAAGCTTCAACTATTGAAAATACTATTTTAAAGGTTTATCCTAAAATGAAAATTAATCAATTATCAATTCATGATCCTTTATCGTATCAAAAAGTAATGAATCTTCTCAAAAAAGGTAAAACTTCTATTCTAATTGGATCATCAGGGGTAGGAAAGTCTACTTTAATAAACACTATTTTACAAAAAGAAGAACTGTCAACTCAAAACGTTAGAAATGATGGTAAAGGCAAGCATACAACCACCTCTTCCTCTATGTATTTCCTTAAAAAAACCTCTTCTTATATTATTGATACACCAGGCTTTAAAACTATTTCATCCCATAGAGATGCAGATGAAACGCTTCTTTTTCAAAGTATATATGACCTTTCGCTTAAATGTAAGTTTAATGATTGTTCGCACGTGAATGAGCCTGGATGTGCTATTCAACTAGCCATCAAAAAAGGGAATTTATCTAAAGAGTTGTACAATCGTTATTTAAAATATAAAGATAAAAAGAAACGGTATAAGGAATTGATCAGCCAAAAAAACAAAAAAAAGAAACCACATCATCGAATGAAAGTAATCACTAAGTCAGGAATTCTTAACGACATTGATTAATCTCACCTAATCAATAGTTATAAGGTAGTTTATAGGGCAACGTTAAGGTATAATAGATAGGTCGATAATTTTATGTTATTTCAAAGAGGTGATCTGTTTGATTAGTACAGTAGAAAGTTATTTTGAAAAAGAAGATATTTTGGTTCCTAAGAAATATCTTCAAATTGATGAAGAGTATTTAAATAAACAAGTTGATCAAAAAGTGGAGGAACTAACCAATCTAAATTATCCAAATAATAAAAATTTGTCAGATGAAGTGATATTCAATCTAAATCTTCCGAATATCTATAGTTATCAAGACTTGAGAAGCTTTTTTTATAATGATTTGAAGCATCGTGTGGCTGAGTTCTTTTTTTATGATCAACTACTGCCTTACTTATTCACTTTTTTCGCTGAAACCAGTCAAACCATCATTAATCAAAGTGAGCTGTTGCTTTTTCAAAATGAGTATCTAAAAAGAGTAGAAACGATAGCTAAAGTAAAGAATATCTCTTTTTCTGATTATGTACAAATTCACCTTCGATTGGCTGGTAATCCTTATGAGCGAATTAAAGAGAGAGCTTTTGAGGAATTTGTTTTTAGGTTAATTGCCAATCAAAGATATGAGAAAAATGAGTATGCTAATTTACAAGATGAGTACGAAGCATTTATTTCCGACCGCTCATTATCTCTTAATGTTGATCCCTTTGATTTGAAAGAGGAATTAAGCCTATCTACTTTTGAACAAGATTACCCGACCATTTACTTTACTCAAGAACTGTTAGATTATTTTATACCTAAAATTATTAGTTAAGATTGGGTTCTTAAAATCCTATTGATATATTTACCAATAACATCAGGTGAAGGAGCGAACAAATTTGAATGATAGTTATCAAAAACAATTGCTTTCTTTTTTAATTACTGCGACTCTTTTTTCAACACTTTATTTCACTTTTGTTTCTTCCTCTAATCGTTATATTATTGAAAACTTTTTCAAAAAGCCGATTGATAGCAGCATTAACCTTGAGGAAGTAGATCTTAATTTAAGAAAAGATCCAATCTTACAAACCAACGCTAAATCTGAAAAAGTCTCACTCTCGTCTGAATTAAACGATCACTATATGCCAAGATTTTATAATCGACCTCAACTTATTAAGCCGACTTTAAAATCGTCTATTAATCGCAAACCAGTTGTTGAAGAAATTGGAGTGGCGGAACTTGTATGGAAAAGAGATGGATTGAAAAAGATACTTTATCAAGGTGGTTCGCCCTTCACCGGATGGTTTCAAGAAGATAAAACTAAAGGTTATTATCAAGATGGTTTAAAAGAAAATCTGAACAACAGTGAATTATTAGCTAAACAAGTTGAGGATCTTTTTGCTGTTAATAAATATCCTTTCTACATGACTCCTCATAAAAAAAGAGAGCATTTCACTCTGAAAACAATTGAGTACAGCATCCTTATTAAGTCTCCTGATTTAAAAATTTACTCAAATCCGCCTGGTTTAGCCAGTTCACGTTATTTACTAAATACTCAAGGAATGATAGACAGTCCAATGGAAGTAGGACAGGAACTCACTAATCAATACGGAACCTGGTTACATGTTTATTTTGGCTATGATGAGCTTGGTTGGATTAGAAAAGATTCTTCATATAATGATTACGTTTTAACCTATTATAGTGAAAGAGAGCTTTTAGATGAAATAGAAGCTATATTAGAGACTTATTTGGGATATATTAGTGCAACGGCAGGAGCTTCTTTTGTTAATAGTGAGCATCTTACCCAGGTTTCAGTAAATAACCAAATATTTTTCCCAGCCTCTACTCAAAAAATTTATGTTTTAGGTAAAATTTATGAGCTTTATAAAACTGGTGAGTTGTCACCCAATTCTATGGTTATTTTATCTGATGAAAACCGCGTCCCAGGTGCTGGAGTTATTCAAGGAGACCCTAGTGGGTCGCAATACACTGTGGATTACTTAGTAGATTTGATTCCTTTATATTCTGATAACACAGCTGCTAATATGTTAATTGAAGTAGCTGGCGAAGGTGAATGGATTACACCTTATGTCCATAAATTTGGTCTAAAAGATACCTTTGTTGATGGAAAATATTATCATGGATCAACCAACCGCAGATTTCAGACATCGCCTGGGGATGCTGCTATGTATTTCGCTTTAATGGCACGTAATGAACTGAATGGCGAACCTTGGGATGGTCAATTAATTCAAAAATTAATGACAAATCCATGGCGATATCTTTCTGCATTTATACCATACGTTACCACATGGAATAAAACAGGATTAGGATCGACAGAACAAAATGATGTCGCAGCTTTTCAAACGGATTATGGAACCTACACACTAGCTGTGTATACAGAAAATCCTTATAATTACGATGCTGTTCCTGATCAAATGGGAATATTATCTAAAGCTGTTTTTGATGTCTATGTTAGTAATCGTTCGCTCTTATGGCAAAAAGTAACAAATCCCCAAGCTTATTTAGAGGAAAAAGAGCAAGAAATGTTGAGGCAATCCACAGAAATGATGTTAGATGAAAACAATTATAATTAAAAAATAAAAGGGGCTGGGACAAAAGCCTTGAACAATTAAAGAAAGTCCGGTCAACGATCCATTTGTTAATCGGACTTTTTCTTTAACAATAAAAAAATAGAAAGCGTTTCCTGCTATAATAGTAGTAATCACAAAACCATTTAGGAGGGGCTTTCTATCTAGTAACAGTACACTATGAATCACACTTACTTGCCACTGGAAATGGATTGTTTATTCCCTGAAAATCATAGTGTTTAGGCGAATTCATGAGGTAGTCGAACAGATTCAATCTGAGATTCAGCAGCTCTTAAGTGAAGAAATTGAAACGCTTAACCGAGCGATTGAAACGCAAACTGTTGCCGGAGCGGATGAACGCAAAAAGAAGCGCTGTCGTCTCAAAAAGTATCACCAAAAAATTGCCCAGGATTTTATTCCTTGTAAAGAAAAACACACCACTTATCAAGCGACATCCAACGGTCGCAATAGCTTTTCTAAGACCGATGTCGAGCGAATATTTATGGCCAATAATCTACGTAAATACCCAAAGCAGCGAGCCTAGATTGGAAAGTCACTTTCCAATCTAGGCTCGCTGTAAATTTTGAGGGGGCTGAGCAGCCCTTTTGTCCCAGCCCCTTTTATTTTAGTAAGAATGCTTTCAGTTTAGCTGTTTTCGTAAGTTTCTAAGACGAGCTTGGCTGTATCGCTAGAAAGGGAATAATAAATTTTAGTTCCATCACGGTCCGCAGAGACAATTTTTGCTTCACGTAATTTACTAATGTGTTGAGAGACGGTAGATTGAGTTAATTCTAAATCTTGTTGAATTTTGCTGACATTCATAACACCGTTATTTTTTAATAGCAATGCGATTGAAAAACGAATAGGGTGTGATAAAAGTTTTAGTACATTAACATATCTAGCCATTTTTTTTGATTTCATTCCGTATGTTTGCATCTTTTCCCTCCATTTCTATCTATTTTTATGCCTAGTCAGATTGTATCACATATTTTACTTTTAAAGTAAGAATTTTTTGTGTTTTTTATATTACATTTAATTTTGCTTAAAATTTTTACTGATTATTAAATGGTGAAAATAGTAGATACTTATAATATTTTAGCTAGCAAGATAAGGATACCATTTTAAGTTGTAATAAGCAAAGGTTGTTTGAAAGTAGTGTATAAATGGTTTTTAGAATAGGTTTAAATTATAAAAATATGTAATTGTTTTATTTTTTAAACAATAAAGATCCTTCATATTAGTATGATAGTACTATTAAATAATCCTTAAACAATAAAATAAGCCAACGTATATGTTATTTTATTTATAACATAATTTTATAAAAGGCTTGAAGTGTATCTTGCTTGATTGATTGTAATATCACTGTAACCTATATTGCTATCTTTAATCGGTTTGCTTAATCATAGGTAACAAGTGCTAAAAAAACGTGCACTTATTAATAAACTTGTTTAAGATATCTTATATATTAATTTTAATAATAATTCACCAACAAGGTGATCATGTTAAGGAGTATTTATGAAAAAATCAATAATAAGTTTAGTTATCTCGTCACTATTGTTGCAAGTCGTAACTGTTCAACCAACTATCTTAGCTCAGGACGATAATTATCAAGGAAGTCTTGCGATGGTTTGGAAGCAGAGAACAGTTAATGAGATACGTCGTGTAATCAATCTAATGACTGAAAAACAAGATGGTGTCTATGTGATTCAATGGGGCGACACTTTAAGTAGTATTTCTGGAGCAACTGGTATATCGGTCAATGATTTGGCTCAAATCAACCAAATAGCTAATCCAGATTTAATCATAGCTGGAGCAGAGTTGCGTTTTAACTCAGATTCTGGGACGATCTCATATAGTCAAGGAGATGAAGAAGTAACAGTTACAGCTTATGAGACTGAAAGCAGTTCAATTAATACAAAGGCTCAAACAGAAGAGAGTCTCTTAGTAATTGAGGCAGCTGAAGACTTTGAAGAAGTTCAAGAAGAATTACCTACTTTTGAGGAAGCTATGCCTAATGAAGTTGTCGAAACAACTCGGGAAATTAGTGAAGAAATTCTTCCAGTTGTTGAAATGACTACCACGAGCAATGAAGTTATCGAGGAACAGCTGACTACTGAAGACTTTGAAACAACAGCCACTACAATTAAGTCTACTGATTTTAATACTGATTTAATTGAAACTAGCGTTTCAGATATTACAACTAGCATTACTACCAGTATTGAAACGACTAGTTATGTTGAATCTACCTATGAAGAAATAACTTTTGAAACGAATGAAGAAAGAGTTGAAACAACGCTTGTAGATAATAGCAGTACGGACCCTTATGCAGCGTTTGAAAGAATAGTTGCTGAGAAAGGTGTTTCTGATGTTGAGCAAGGTTATTGGAAGGCTATTATTAATCGTGAGTCCGGGTGGAATACATTTGCTAAAAATATGTCTTCTGGAGCATATGGATTACCACAAGCTTTACCAGGTAATAAAATGGCTTCTCATGGTGAAGATTGGCAAAGCAACCCTTATACTCAATTATCATGGATGTATGACTATATGGTAAGTCGTTACGGATCGATTTCTGGAGCTTGGTCACATTCTCAATCAAAAGGGTGGTATTAATAATTAAAGGGGGCTGTATCATAAGTCCATTTTTGCTATAACCTTTAAAATAAGACCCGAGATAAAATGTCCACGCATTTTGTCTCGGGTCTTTATTT
>NZ_JBNUPG010000035.1:0-5273 GCF_050409545.1 Facklamia sp. P12932
AAAAATAGGATGGAAGGAAGTGTTTTTTTCTTCCATCCACCCTGTTTATTATAGAACCAAAACAATAAAGCCCTTCAAGTAGTTTCTTCTAACTTGCGTGAGGGGCTTTACTATTGATCGAGCTTTCTATAAAATATTCTATGATTTTCCTACTACTTAAGCTATGCTATACTTAATTTATTCGATTTTAAAGGCGGTGAAGCAGTGAAAAATAATCCAGAGCACTTATTTGTTATCGGAGATATCCACGGAATGAGTGATGAATTAGATCAACTATTAGCAAGTTGGATACCTGAAGAAGAGCGATTGGTCTTTATTGGAGATTATATTGATCGTGGCTATGATAGTTTAGCTGTTTTAAACCGTGTATGGCAACTTCAAAAAGAAAAGAATGCCCTCTGTTTAAGAGGGAACCACGAATCCATGCTCTTAAATTTTTTGCGAAGCCCGCATAATTTTTTTAATCATTACATTATGAATGGTGGAGTAGCGACTATTTGTCAGTTATTAAATATTCCTGAAGAGAAAGTCTTAAAATCACAAGCCAGACGACTAGCTCGTCAAATTAAACAGACTTATCCTAAGCTGGAAACTTGGTTAGAGGGTCTCCCTTATTATTTTGAATATGGAGAATTCATTATTGTTCATGCTGGTGTAGATTTGTCGCTTGAAAACTGGAAAAACACTTCTGATCACGATTTTCTGTGGATTAGAGACAGCTTTCATCAAACAAAGAATTCTACCGGTAAACAAATTATTTTTGGGCACACTCCAACTATGGTGCTTCATCAGAATTACTATAATTCCAATGTTTGGCGTAAAGATATGAAATGGGGAATTGATGGTGGTTGTGTCTTTGGAGGAGAACTGCATGCTATGAAAGTTAGTAAAACGGCAGTAATTCAGATATATTCCGTCCCAGTTTTAGAAGGAGAATGATAGGATGAATAATGAAAACAATCAAGCAAATATTATCAAATCCATTAGCAACGAATTAAATATAGAAGTCAATCAAATTAATGCGGTTCTTAATTTATTGGAGGAAGGGAATACAATCCCTTTTATTTCACGTTACCGTAAAGAAATGACTGGGTCTCTAGATGAGGTTCAAATCTATGATATCGATAAACAGTATCAGTATGCTTTAAATCTCCATCAACGCAAAGAGGATGTCTTAAAAGCGATTGAGGAACAAGGGAAGCTGGATGCTGACCTTCAAGAAAATATTGAACAGGCACAGACATTACAACAAGTAGAAGACTTATATCGTCCCTTTAAGAAAAAACGTCGGACTAAAGCGATGGTGGCTATTGAGAATGGTTTAGAACCTTTAGCAAGTTGGATGCTAACTAATAAAGACTTAGATGTTCCACTGGAGCAAGAGGCCGAAAAATATCTTAACGAGTCGGTTTCATCAGTTGACAAAGCACTCGAAGGAGCCCATGAGATTATTGCTCAAGAAATATCGGATCGAGCAGATTTCCGAGAATTTATTCGAAAATATACAAAATATAATGCCTATTGGACCACTACTTTAAAAGAGCAAGACATTGACGAACGTGGAGTTTATCAAATGTATTACGATTTCCAAGAAAAACTAATGAAAATTGCTGAATATCGTGTCTTAGCCTCCAATCGTGGTGAAAAAGAAGGGGTTCTTTCAGTTAAAATCCAAGTAGATGAGGAACCGGCGCTTCAGTATATAGAAAAGCATATTCTAGATGAAGAACTGCCTAACCAACAAAAAGAGCGGATTGAGTTAGCAATTAAAGATGCCTATAAACGGTTTATTCAGCCGGCAATTGAGCGTGAAATTAGGAGTGAACAAACTGAAAGGGCAGATCGCCATGCGATTGCTATTTTTGGAGAGAACTTACGTCATTTACTTTTACAGCCTCCAATGAAGGGCTTTCGCGTACTCGGATTAGACCCTGCTTATCGTACGGGGTGCAAATTGGCGATTATTTCAGAAACTGGTCGTGTGCTAGATAAGGGTGTAATCTATCCGCATCCACCTGCAACTGACTATAAGCGCCAACAAGCAGCGACTATTTTAAAGTCAATGATTGAACAACATCAAGTTGATGTTATTGCTATTGGTAACGGAACAGCAAGTAGAGAATCTGAAGTCTTTGTAAGTGAAGTAGTTAAGCAGATTGACCGGTCTATTCGGTTTATAGTTGTTAATGAGGCAGGCGCTTCTGTATATTCAGCTAGTAAAATAGCTCGTGAAGAATTTCCTGATTATCAAGTAGAAGAAAGAAGTGCAGTTTCTATCGCAAGAAGATTGCAAGATCCTCTAGCAGAGTTGATAAAAATTGATCCGAAATCAATGGGAGTCGGACAATACCAGCACGATGTTAGCCAAAATTTATTGGCAGATGAATTGGATTTTGTCGTTAATATGACAGTCAATCAGGTAGGAGTCGACATTAATACTGCTAGTATTCAATTATTAGAACGTGTATCTGGAATGACCCATGCAACAGCTAAGAATGTGATTCTTTTAAGAGATGAGATTGGTAGGTTTGAGGATCGAAAACAGATTAAAAAAGTGAAACGCATGGGACCAAAAACCTATGAACAAGCTGTTGGTTTCTTACGCATTATAAAAGGAACAAACCCTCTAGATCAGACCTCTATTCACCCAGAATCATACGCAATTGCAGAACGGATTCTAGAAGATAATGGCTTGTCTTTAGATGAAATAGGTCAAGTAGAAAGCAGTCAAATTTTAAAATCTTTAGACACCCAGCAGATTGCTCAAACTTATCAAATTGGAAAAGAAACAGCCAAGGATATCTTGGAAGGCTTGATAAATCCTAGTCAAGATATTCGAGATGGTCAGGATGCGCCTATTTTAAGAGACGATGTTTTGAAGCTGGAAGACTTAGAGGAAAATATGCAGTTACAGGGTGTTGTAAGAAATGTTGTCGACTTTGGCGTTTTTGTTGATATTGGAGTTAAACAGGATGGACTTATCCATATATCTAAATTAAGTTCACCAAAAGGTCGATTCATTAAGCATCCTTCTGAGCTAGTAGCCGTGGGAGATATTGTTGAAGTAGAAGTAATTTCTATTGATCGTGAACGGTCACGCATTGGATTAAAACTAATAAATCCTAAATAAAAGTTGACATAAGCGCTGCCGATTCGTTACAATATATACTATCGTTATTGATAGAGCGGTCGTGGCGGAATGGCAGACGCGCCAGCTTGAGGGGCTGGTATCCTTAAGGATGTGGAAGTTCGAGTCTTCTCGGCCGCATTAGGATTTTGGTTATGGAAGTTATAATAAAAGTTGATATTTTGTGATTATTTAAGTGGTATTTATTCGGTGTTTATATCGGATGGATACCACTTCTTTCTTTTTAAAATTAAGAATTCTAGTTAATGATCTAAGTTCTTTCAAACTAATCTACTTATTAACATAAAAATGAAATAGAATGCCTTTTATCAATCTTATTCGATATTTAGCATACTTATGAATGACTAAAATTCTACATCGAACGTTAGTAATTAAGTCACAATTTCCTTCAAGCATTCAAATGTTTAAAAATAACATATCAGCTATAATACTATTGAGTAAAACGATTAAAAAAATTAATGAAAACCATTAATTTACCTTATAGTTTGTGTTAATCTTAACAAGTAGCGACAAATTATCTTGGAAGGAGTGAACCTTTATATGAAAGTTATTTATTTATTTATTAACAGGTCTACTTCAGCTGTTTCTAATTAAGAAAGGAATTATTTAATGAATTTTTCAGATATTGTTGTAACACTTAGAGATTATTTATGGGATTATGTTCTTTTATATGCTTTTATTGGAATCGGATTATTTATGACTGTTCGTTTGGGTTTCCCGCAGTTTTCACGTGTTTTTCCTGCTCTGAAACGTATGATATCAGATATTATAAAGGGTAAATCAGCCAAAGAAGGTGGTATGACTCCTTTTCAATCTTTAGCTACAGCCGTTGCGGCTCAAGTAGGGACTGGCAATATAGTAGGGATTGCAACTGCTATTATTGGTGGCGGTCCGGGAGCGGCATTTTGGATGTTGGTTTCTGGCTTTTTAGGAATGTCTACAATGTTTGCTGAAGCTACCATGTCTCAAGTATTTAGGGAGAGGGAAGTTTCAGATGGTACGTTAGTTGGAGGACCTGCGTACTATATTAAAAATGGTTTAAAGCAAAAGTGGCTAGCATATATTTTTGCTGTTTTGTGCATTGTTGCACTTGGATTAGTTGGTATTATGGTTCAGGCTAACTCTATTATTTCGTCAATGAATACGGCTTTTGGTTTAAATCAATTCTTGATAGCCTGTGTTTTAATAGTGGTGGTTGGCTGGATCCTTATTGGAGGAATGGAGCGGATTGGTAAATTTTCTGAGCGTGTTGTTCCTACTATGGCCATATCATATGTTTTAGTGGCATTATTAATTATGATTTTAAACATTGATCAATTGATACCCACTATCAAGTTGATTATTAATAGCGCTTTCAATCCTCAAGCGATAGCTGGAGGAGCGCTAGGAATCAGTGTTCAGCAAGCAATGCGATATGGGTTAGCTAGAGGTTTATTTTCAAATGAGGCCGGAATGGGATCAACCCCCCATTCTCATGCAGTAGCTGTGACTTCACATCCTGCTGAACAAGGCTTTATTGCCATGATTGGTGTTTTTATATGTACTTTTATTATTTGTGTGGCAACGGTCATGATAAATCTTTTAACAGGGGCTTATTCCATTGAAACAATCCAAGCTATGACTCCTCAAGCTTTAGGTGAGTATGGTCAAATCATGACACAAACTGCTTTCCAAATTCAATTTGGAAAAATTGGAGAGTCATTCTTAGCCATCGCCTTATCAAGCTTTTCCTTAACTACAATTGTTGGTTGGTTTTTCTTTGCAGAGTCCAATGTTAAATTTATCTTTGATAATGGGAAAATCATTCATTCTTTTAAGTTAGTTGCTTTGATGGCAATTGCCATGGGTTATTTTGCAAGTCCTGGTGTAGTTTGGGATATTGCTGACTTATCAATGGGGCTAATGGCTTTACCTAATATAATTGCTCTAATCTTTTTGTCAGGTAAAACAGCAGAAGTCCTGAAAGATTATGACAAACAAGTTCAAATCGATGCAGAACATCTATCATGGGATTATAAATACGAAAAGGCTCACTAAACAAATATATTTTCACAAAAAGATCTTCTGAATTGATGTGAACCTCAAAAGTTGGAGTTTGTATTTAAACGGTTAATTGAATGGTATA
>NZ_JBNUPG010000036.1:0-5241 GCF_050409545.1 Facklamia sp. P12932
CATAAGCATGCCATTTTAGAAGCACCTTGTGTAACATATGTTTGACAATTCTAGAAAACAAGAAAAAGCTATTTAAATACTTCTTGCAATCTCATAAGCCTTCCGTTATAATATTGCAATGCATGTATTCAAACCATGCATTGGGTGGGAGGAGCAAGTTTAAAAAAGATAAAAGCTCCAATTACCACATCACGAAAATTGACATAAGGAGGAATATTCGTGGCTAAAAAAGTTGTCACTCAAGTAAAATTACAAATCCCTGCAGGTCAAGCGAGCCCAGCTCCACCAGTAGGTCCAGCGTTAGGTCAAGCCGGCGTTAATATCATGTCCTTTACGAAGGAATTTAACGCACGTACTCAAGATCAACAAGGAATGATTATTCCAGTTGTTATTGATGTCTATGAAGATCGTTCATTTACCTTTATTACTAAAACACCACCAGCTCCAATCCTATTGAAAAAAGCTGTTGGCTTGAAAAAGGCTTCAGGTGAACCTAACAAGAACAAAGTCGGAAAGGTTACACGTGATCAAGTCCGTGAAATCGCAGAAATTAAAATGGCAGACTTAAATGCAGCCGATGTAGAAGCTGCTATGCGTATGGTTGAAGGAACTGCCCGTTCAATGGGGATTACAGTCGAAGACTAAGCGCCAAGGTAGCTTCTCGCCCCGTTTCTATCGGGTGTGGGAGGGAAACCCCGAATAACCACAAATATAGGAGGAAAAACAAATGGCTAAGAAAAGCAAAAACTATGTAGCGGCAAGAGAAAAAGTTGACCGTACAAAGAAATATGATGTAACAGAAGCAGTCGCATTAGCAAAAGAAATTGACTTTGCAAAATTTGATGCCTCTGTTGAAGTATCTTACAATTTAAATATCGATGTTAAAAAAGCAGACCAACAAATTCGTGGCGCAATGGTGCTACCACATGGAACAGGTAAAACACAAACAGTGGTAGTTATTGCAAAAGGTGAAAAAGCCGCTGAAGCAGAAGCTGCTGGAGCAGACTTTGTTGGTGAAGAAGATCTAATTAATAAAATCAACGGTGGTTGGTTAGATTTCGACGTAATGGTAGCTACCCCAGATATGATGGGACAAGTTGGACGTTTGGGTCGTGTCTTAGGACCTAAAGGCTTAATGCCAAACCCTAAAACAGGTACCGTTACAATGGACGTAACCAAAGCCGTTAACGATATCAAGGCTGGACAAGTAACTTACCGTGCAGATAAAGCAGGTATCGTGAATGTTCCAATTGGTAAAGTATCTTTTGAAGATGAAAAATTAGTGGAAAACTTCAAAGCACTTCATGAGCAAATTATGCGTGTGAAGCCAGCTACAGCTAAAGGAACTTATATTACTAATTTAGCTTTAGCAACCACTTTCGGACCCGGAATCAAGATTAACGTCGAAAGTTTATAAATTCATATTGACAAATAATTTGTTTATCACTATGATAAATAAGTATTTTAAACGACCTAAGACAGTAAGTGGCTAAGCCTTAATTTCTTACCGAGGAAGTTCCCGTTAAACAGGAAGCTATCTCTATGTCTAGGTGACATAGAGATTTTTAATTTTAAAAATCTCTATACCTATTTGATGGAGGTGAAAGAAGAAACATGGTTAAAGAAGCAGTATTAAATGCAAAGGCTCAAGAAATTGAAAAAATTGCTGAAGATATGAAAAACTCTGCAACAATCGTTGTAGTGGATTATCTTGGCTTAACGGTTGAAGAAGTAACAGACTACCGTAAACAATTACGTGATGCAGGCGTTCAAATGAAGGTTGTGAAAAACACAATGCTTCGTCGTGCGGCTGAAAAAGCAGGAATCGAAGTTCCTCAAGATTTATTCAAGGGTCCTTCAGCGATTGTCTTCTCAGATGACGTCGTAAATCCAGCGAAAATTTCAGCAAACTTTGCTAAAGACAATGAAACTCTTGAAATTCGTGGCGGAATTGTTGAAGGTCAAGCAGCTACTAAAGAAATGATTGAACAAGTAGCGAAAATGCCTGGTCGCGAAGAATTACTTTCAATGTTACTATCTGTATTACAAGCGCCAATGCGCAATGTGGCATCTGTCCTTTCTCAAGCAAACCCAGCACAACAAATGGTTTACGCTTTGAACGGAATTATCGACAAAAAAGGTGCTGCCTAAATCGATCCCTCGTCGCTTAAGTACAATATAAACTAAAAAAATATTTGGAGGAAACCAAAATGGCATTAAATATTGAACAAATTATTGAAGATATCAAATCAGCAACAGTTGTAGAATTAAACGAATTAGTAGAAGCAATTGAAGAAGAATTTGGCGTATCTGCTGCGGCTCCTGTAGCTGTTGCAGCTGGACCTGCTGCTGGCGGTGGCGAAGCTGCTGCAGAGCAAACTGAATTTGACGTAGTATTAAATTCAGCTGGCGACGCTAAAATTAAAGTAATCAAAGTGGTTCGTGAAGCTACTGGCTTGGGCTTGAAAGAAGCTAAAGAATTAGTAGACAACGCTCCTAAAGCAATCAAAGAAGGCATTTCTAAAGAAGACGCTGAAGAATTGAAAGCTAAAATTGAAGAAGTTGGTGGATCTGTAGAAGTTAAATAATTTCTCTATCCCATCTATATTAACCTGGTCAGATCTTCTGATCAGGTTTTTCCCTTTTTAAAGATAAATTTAAAAAGTTGGGCTATAATGGAAGAGAAAGATTGAGGAGGGAAGAAAATGGTCAAGTTATTAATTGCAGATGATGACAAAGCAATTTTAGATTTATTACATATTTATATGCGTAATGAGGGATATGAGTGTACATTAGCTAATAACGGAGAAGAAGCTTTAGAAATAATTAACTTACATCCTGAATTAGATATCGCTCTTTTAGATATTATGATGCCTAAAATGACGGGGATGGAAGTATTAGAAGTCATGCGTCATAAAAATGTAGATATTCCAGTTATTTTTATTTCAGCTAATCAGACTCAAACCGATAAAATTTCTGGCTTGCTTGCAGGAGCCGATGATTATGTTACTAAACCCTTTGAACCTTTAGAGGTAGTCGCTAGAGTCAAGAGTATCTTAAGACGTCAAGGTGTGAATGCTCATTCTTTAGCGCAAAAAGACAGTAAAGACTTTATTAATCTAGGAGCAGTCACAATCGATACTAAAGGACATCAAGTGATGACTGCTGAAGGAGAAGAAATTAAAGTAACAGGTCTGGAATTTGAAATTTTACAGTTACTTGCCGAGCAAAGGGGGAAAGTTTGGTCTGCTGATGAAATTCTTAATAGTGTTTGGAAGGATAATTCCTCTGCTTCTACTAAAACGGTAATGGTCCATGTAAGTAACCTCAGAAATAAAATAGAAGAAGCAACTGGCGGCGAGAAAGTTATTCAAACCGTGTGGGGAGTGGGCTATAAGATTGATAAATAAGAATGAAGAAAAAAAGGCTGGACTAATTCCTTCTTTTAAAAGTTTTAAACTAAGTAAAAGCGACCGCATTGAAATGACGATAAATCTATTTATAGTAGCTGGTACCGTTTCCTTTATTTATCTTGTGCTAATGTTTAGCTATCAACAACTGTTAAAATTTTTAACATTTAATTTAGGATGGACCATTAAAACAAATTTGAAAGATAACATTATCGCATATACACTCTATAATAAAAGTAATCAAATATTAATTGGTCTTTATCTTGTTACTTTATTTATTACAGTGACTTTTAGATATATTCATGAAAGAAATCGGATTACTTTAAGGTATATTCGTAAATATATTTCCGCCATGGCTAAAGGCAAGTATGACCTGAGAATTCCCAATGAGGGAATTGGAGACTATGTCACTTTGGCTCAGGATGTGAACACCCTGATGGACTCTATTAATCAAGCTTTTAAGGAAAGAGACGAGACCGAGAAAACAAAAGATGAATTAATGAATAATATAGGTCATGATATTCGAACGCCACTTACCTCAATACTTGGGTATTTAAGACTGATTCAAGACAGCTCAGATTTAACTCAAGAAGAACTGGCCTCTTATATAAAAACAGTGCATAGTAAAGCTAAAAGTATGCAAGTATTAATCAATGATCTGTTTGAATATACCTCCACCCAACAAACGACTGCAAAAGTTAATAAACAAGCTATAGCTATGCAAGCTTTTACAGAACAGGTGCTTGCTGACTTTAATTTGCAAGCCAAGCAAGCAGGGATTGAAATGTTCTGTCAAGTCACACCGAGTGACTTGGTATTAGAAATTGATCCTGAAAAAATGGTAAGAGTATTTAACAACTTTATAACCAACACTTTTAAATACGGAGAAGGTGCCACTTATCAAAAAATATTAGTGACAGAAATGACTGATCAAGAGTATAAAAAATATACTCGCTATCAAAAAAACAGACTGGATACGATTAAAACAGAAAAATGGGTGGTTATCGAGTTTCGAAATAATGGCACCTTATTGAATGAGGAAGATTTGGAACGAGTATTTGAACGATCCTATCGAGCTGACAGCTCACGGACCTCTCAAAAACCGGGATCAGGCTTAGGGTTAGCGATTGTACGCAATATGGTTGCCCTTCATCAAGGGGTAGCTTATGGAATTGTGGAAGATCAAGACCTTGTCTTTCGGGTCGAAATTCCAATCTTAAGGGAAGATTTATATTAAAGAATCAAACATTACAATACTTGTAATGTTTGAAACCGAATTGTATCTTTAAAAACTTTAGATTTACTTGCTATTCTTTAAGAGAAAGTTATAATTATTCATGTCGGAAGAAAGTTAAATGCTTATTCAAACTTAAGTATTAACAAAACTCTAAAGAATTCCTAAAGTTTTTAAATTTTATCTTTAAAAAGCCTTGAAAATTATTTAGAAGTTTGTTAATATTAAAAGTAAGGAATGCAAAAAGCTTTCCAGCCGTCGCTAGAAAAATAAAAAACAAAAAAGAAAGAGGTATAATAAATGAAAAAATTATTATTAACTTCAGTTGCAGCATTAACTGTTGCAGCAGCAGGAATGCCAGTAGCAACATCAGTAAACGCACAAACTCAAAATAATCCAGTTGAAGCACAAGAGCAGAAAACTACTTATAAATTAGAAGTAAAAACAGCAGATACAAATATTACTTCAGAATACAAAGCAGAAAGTATGCAAGCAGCTGAGCAACATTTCCACGATTATGTGGCAGGTCAAGGATTAAAAGACTTAGAATGGTCATATGATTTTGATACAATGACATTCATGGCAACAGATGAAAAA
>NZ_JBNUPG010000037.1:0-3869 GCF_050409545.1 Facklamia sp. P12932
GAATAGTTACTAAGTTTAAGCATTTCATTAAGAATTCCTTTCGTTATCACACACTAACCAATGGCCCTATTGAAGGGATTAATAACACGATTATATGTGTCAGGAAGAAAAGAAAAGGAGACCAAGCAACCATTAGTGGCTTAATCTCCTTGGATAGCATCAACCCTATTGGACATAGAGCCTAGTTTTTCTAACTCTTTTAGTATAAACATCAAATTATTTTCATTATATAATAAACTATAAATTTAAACTGATTGTCTTTTTATTTAGCTTCTTAAAAATTTGCTCATTAGTTCTATCTGATGTTCAATAGATAATTTTTTTATTACTCCTAAGCCAGGGTCGCTCCCTTCATCAGCATCTGTAATAAATGTTAAAATACTTCAGTTTCTATGTTTTCTTTTACATATTCTTTACCTTCCAATTCCATTATCTTATTATACTATTCTTTTGGTCTAATAACTGCTTCATGGTATTTATTCGCTGGATCTGTTGGGCTATGATTGGTATCAGATACAAAATGATGAACCCTCAAGTTCTTTTTTTATCACAATCTATAATATGGATTGCTACAGCATGAGGTGAAAAGCCATTTTCCATAAAATCTTTACCCATTACATAATAATCTAAAAACCCTATGTAACCATCTTTTTTAAACGATAAATGATCAGAAGAAAAATATTTATCACCAACATAATCCGCATTTCTTTTTTGTTTATTGAAATTATCAGCTAAAAGTATTTTGTTTATTAAAAGCTTTTTAGACTAATTTCAACTTTGAAAAAATACTTAATCTTCATTAAAAGCTGTCCATTGAATATGCTCATAATGATGATTTATATCTTTCCATTCCGTAACTGTCAATTGATCCATACCTTCAACTATTAATTGAATCATATCTTTATCAATCATATTAACAATTTTAGCTTTTGTAAACATATTATAATCGCCTCCCCCAACAGCACGATATTGAGTGAGCGCTAAATGGTAATATTTTTGCTTATCAATTACTTTTTGTGTTTTTTCATTAATTAATTTGACCACACGCTTACCTATTGGTTGATTCAAATCAACCTCTACAGAAAAACCCGTGTACAAGTCATAATTGTAATGCTTAGGTTTAGGATAAATATAAGAAGGATTTACAGAAATTTTACCGGATGAATCAAAAGTAAAATAAGCAAAATTATGCTCCATCGCTTCAATTATATCCTGACCACTTACTTGGCTAACAGCAATTTGATTATAATAAGGATAAATATTCAATAGTTCTCCTCGCCTAACTTCACCTTGAAAATCTACAAAGTGATCGTTGAGCAAGGATATACCTGCGAAGTCTGCCCCTGTTTCATTCAACATCGTTCTCGTTAAAAACTCAGCAAAAGGATGGCCTTTCACTCTTGCTTGATGAAGGTTTCGAGTGGGCATCTCCATGGGAGCATTCCCTAAGACCTCATCAAGCCAGTTAAGGCTCTGGCTATATTCAGGTTCTAATGGACGAATATTTTCAATTGCTTCGCTAGTTGTAAAAGAGTGTAGAGCCCCTTCAATTGCTGGGGAAGCTTTTTTATCTAAACTCACGATAACTTCACCCACCTTTTCACCACCATAGCCTGGTTGAATGACAAAGGAATCCTTAAAGGGCTGACAAATCTGACGATGTTGATGACCCGTTAATAAAAGATCTATTTCAGGAATCTCACTGATCATCTTATATCCTTGATTTTCTCCAGTTTGAGCCTCTAAGGCCTCTCCCGAAGATAGGTCAGCTTCAAAACCTCCATGATAAGCAACAACTAATAAATCCACTTGAGGTTTTAAAAATTGAGCATACTCTTTAACCGTTTCAAAAGCATCTAAAAATTCTAAGCCTTCATAATTTTCTGGCAACTCCCAGTGTGGTATATAGTGGGTGGTTACACCAATAATTCCGATTTTATAATCTTCAATGTTGATGACATCATAGGCTTTTCCCTTATAGGGCTTTTTGGTTTTTCGATCCACAATATTGCTACATAATATTTGTGCATTTATTAAGTCTAATGCTGTGTCTTGATAGGCCATTCCGTGATTAAATTCATGGTTACCAACAATTTGATAATCATAGTCCAAATCATTCATCATTCGAGCATAAGGAGCCGCACTCTTTGTCACTTGACTGGTATAGCTCGTCATAGGCGATCCTTGAATAAAATCGCCTAAATCAAATTGCAATGTCTTAATCGAATCTTGTTTTAATTGATCAATTAAAGCTGCAGTGTTCTTTAAGGAATACTCAGTCTGATCAGGATGATGGTGCCATTGACCATGTGTATCACTCGTTATTAAAAAGCGGATTTTAAGCATTGTTCCCCTCCAATATCTTGTCCATCGTATATATTTGGCCATACTGAGGATAGAAAACAATTAGACCTTTTGTTTCTAACTCTTGACCAAAAGCCTTTGGTTTAAATGTATGCTATGGAATAACAACTTTTGATTGAATCGTATAACCAATCATCAATAAATCTGCTTGAGAGGCATGACCTGAGACCCCAGCCTGATAGAAATCCCGGCCGTATTCAACCATATTGGTTAAAAACTCCTCATAACCAGCCATAAAGACTCCTAAAGGAACTCCGTTTGAATGTAAATATATTCCAGCTGGTAATTGATAAAGAATTTGATGACGTTCATAATCAATTAATAATAAATAGTCATTCGGCGAAGCCTTCAATTCTTCAGCACTTACCAAAAGACTACTTTCTTCTTCATCCTCATCTAAACAAAAAATATTATCGATTTTGCTTGATATATGTTGTTTAAGCAATTGGTAATACGCTTTATCTACGACAAATCTCCGTTGATGATTTTTAGCTATTTCATTCAATCTTATCAAGCGTTGTATATTTTGTGGATATAAATTAATGGTTATGATGCCTGCTTGTTTTTTACCCAATAAGTGGTCTCTCTCTTTTAATAACTGCCGCTCATTTGAACAAGCTAGATTATGATTTTTTCCCTCAACAGCTAAGTGAGGTGCGAGGTCATCTCCAAAATTAGACAAAGAGGTGCCTTCAATTAATAGTAGGTCTGGTTCAAAAGGATGGGCTTCTTCTACCCACTTGAGCACTTTTTCAGGGTTATAACCATTTAGTCTTAAGTCTCCTGAATAAACAATTTTCAAATCATTCGTTGCAATAAAATAGCACTCGCACCTTCTGTATCATGGTCACTCTCTTTAAAAGTTATCTTGAATGGCCCATGATGAATACTTGTTTGATGAGAAACACTTTGCCAATTAACATCATATTTAGGTAAAAAGGAATTTTTACTAAGTTTTCATAAAAGTTTAATGACTTCTCTGATGTGTATACAGGAATTTGTTCGTTTATTTGTCCTAAGGAACCTAGATGATCAAGGTGCGAGTGAGACAAGCAAATGGCAGTATTCGATGAGCTCACCTCATAAGCAGTTAACGAATTTGAATTTAACTGGCTTTGAGAATAAAATCCTTCTACCTTAGGCAATAAGTTATCTTAAAGGAATTGTTCAGTTAATGATCGATCTAGCAATTGTTTAATATCGGCTCCTACAAATGCTCCAAAATCCATAATCACTTGATGATTATCTTTTTGAAGGCTAATAATATTTCCCCCAATTGTGCCAATTCCACCCAAGAATTCAATCTTTGTTTGACTCATCAACTCTTCCTCTCTTAATAGTTTTTATCTTCACTATCAAGATTTTATCGTACCATATATTGGACCTAAAGTTCTACTTAACTTTTTTATCAAAATAAGCTATATTTTAACTTCATTCTGAACACCTAAAGGGGGCTGTATCATAAGTCTCAAACCGAAAAACCACTATAAACGTTGTTTAAACAA
>NZ_JBNUPG010000038.1:0-3693 GCF_050409545.1 Facklamia sp. P12932
CGAAAGATCATCTAAAATGCGAGGTTAGGATCGGAAATAACAGAAGTATTGATCTAATAATTACAATCTTGAAATGTAGGTTACACAATTTATCTGACACTACCCAAGCAACAAGTTAGACTACGAATAAAATCTAAATGTTATAATGATGAAATTATCAATAAAATTAAAAAGTCTAGTATTGTTCAAAATTTTTGGGGTTTAACTTTTGAAAAAGAAATTGGTAGATATATGATGGGTATAAGGATTGAAGTTTTTGAAGCTATTAGTTTTTTAGATTCAAAAAGGATAGTAAAATTTTTAACATCGAATAAAGAATTAATATTTGATGATGGAGAAATGAATAATGCAATTAAAAAAATTATTACTTATTAATACATTTTATTTACTAAATGTATTTTACACTAAAATTCATCAAGCATTGGAAATTTTCACCCCTTATAGTAATGAAAAACAAAATAGACCGCTAAAAAAGGAATAGTTTGATTCAATAGAAAAACTAAGTAAATATAACTCAAATATTTTTAAAGAAATTAAATTTAGTATTAAAGAAGAAAACTATGTGAAAAAATTTGGACAACCCAATATTTTAGATTTGATTCATTTAAGTAATATTCGCTTAGTTGGCAATGATATTTTACTAGAAAGAGAGGTTTATCAATATATAGGATATTACTTAAAAAAAAGAAGGGAGTTTAATAAATAATGATAGAAAGATTTATTGATCAAAGAGGGAGAATAATTGTTATTCCCAAAAAACAAAAAAATAAAATTATTATCTTTGACTATATTTTTGAATTAATCAAAAAAAAAGGTGATGAATTTTCTGAGAGTGAACTAAATAATATTATACAGGTATACTATGATGATTATGCGACAATGAGAAGATATTTAGTAGATTATGGTTATTTAAATAGAGATATATACGGGAGTATATATTGTATAAATTCGGAGATAAATCATGAAAGCTAAAATTCATTATTATTATTATTTGAATTTTTGTCTGTCTCATTAGTTTCATTTTTTAACCCAATATTGTATATTTATTTACTTAAAAACTTTTCATTAAGTGATGTAGGGTTATATCTAGCTCTATTTTGGCTATCGTCTTTTCTTACAGAGATACCATGTGGAGCTATAACAGATGTTATAGGAGAGAGAAAATCAATTTTTTTAAGTGGTCTATTTAGAATTTTAGGGATTTTAATGATATTAAGTAGTTCATATACACTTCTCCTGTTTTCAGCTTTTTTATCCGGAATTAGTGAGTCTTTTTATTCTGGAACATTATCCAGTTGGCTAATCAAAGATTTAAATTTATCACAGGATAGAGATATCTTAGAACACATATTTTCTAAGGCGTCTATTATAGGATTATTGGCTGCATTGGTCATTGGAACTTTGAGTGCGGATGTATTGTATAAATATAATACAGATTTGCCATTTTATTTCAGCATATTATTTAGTATTATTTTAATTGTTTCAGTTATTAAATCTCCAATTAAAGATTTTAAAAATAAAAAAATATCTTTTAAAAACACTTTTAAATATTCATATGGTGAAATAAAAACAATATTTAAACAAATTATGACATCTAAAAAGAGTATTGTATTTATATTATTTTTACTTCTCCCTAAAGTGATAGATATAGGACCATCAAATTAGTGGCAGGCAATATTTTATACTAATAATATAGAAAATATTATTAGTATTATGTGGATAATAATCTCATTAAGTGGGCTTGTAGGGAGTTTAATATCTCATAGGATATTATATAAAAAAATATTTCTTATGTGATAACTTCGTTAACAATAATAGATATTATATTCTTATCCTTATTTATTCTCTCAAAAAATATATGGATGGGAATTATTATTTTTTCAATTCACGTAATGCTTAATACTATAACTGAAATTAAAAGTAATGTCGCTCTTCATTCAGATTTTGTGCAAGATGATAATCTACGAAATACAACAATCTCATCTTTTTATAATATTGAATCAATATCTATTTCAATAATATTAGTTTTAAATGGGTTTATTTCTGATCAGTTTGGAATACTAAGAACATGGAATATTACCAATATTGATGTTCTTTGTATTCTTATTATAATTATTTTTAAATATAAAAAAAAGAAAGAGTTTTTTAAATGGCGATTAAAAGAACCTATGAACATTCTGTTATAGAAGAGCATCAGTCCATGCTGTATTTAAATAGTATAAATATACAAGATAATATCAAGGCGCACAAAATTCATAATGAAATAGATTTTATTGATAGTCTCCCAAATATAGAATCATTAGATATTAGTAAATATAAAAAATCTGTATTAAATTGCCAAGTTAACACCCTCTTAATAAGAAATAATTTTGACTACTTATCTTGGAGAAAAAATAAAGATTTTTCTGAGATTAGTTTAATTCCAGTAAAAATGCAAATGCATAACTTTTCCAAGGCTAAGATTAATAGTGAATTTTTTAAAAAATTATGTAATAGTACAACTGAAGTTTTGTTAAAAGATATATTATTTTATATATCTGACACATTGTCTTTAAATGTTATATATTTAAAAGGTATGATAGATGGATATAAATGTGTATTTTTACCTTTAAAAAATATTAATTATATTATTATAGGAGACAAAGTAGGCCCGTTTCATTTTTATTATTTATTACATGAAGTTAGTCATGTAATTGTAAATTTTTTATTAATCAAAATGAATTTAATTTTTTCTATAGAGGAGGAAGAATATTGGGCTCATTTTTTTGAAAGTGCATTTATTAATTCCTATTTTAACAGTGAAAAAGAAAATTATATCGGATTTACACAGGCTCTATTAGAAGAAAATAAAGCAATAACAGAGTTTCAAATTGAACTTTTTAAATATCCATTAAAATATAGCTCCTTAGAAGATAAAAAAAATTATATAAGGATAAATTATTTAAATATAATCTAGTTTCAAGTGAAAAATATATTAATTATGATTTTATGTTTGATTTTTTATCTAATCCTTTTTATTCAGCCTCTTATATTAATGCACAAATAAATGCACTAGATAATATTAATAAAAAAGATATAGTAACTGTTTTGGAAACATTTATCGAAACATACAAATTTTGTTAGGGGCCTCTTATAATTAATTAAATATAATTCAATATTCACTTAAAAATTGATATGTCAAAATTTTTTAGTCACTTTTTTAAATTGAGACTTTTTAATTGCTGGTGGTTAAGTACTGTAATGAAGATTGTGGGTCAAACTTGTTATACTAATTTTATAACTGAATAATTCTGATTCTAATTAATCAAACTTTTAAATTTTAATTAATTGACGGATTCTGTTTTTAATGCTTTTAATGTTGTTTCTGAAAATGCGTTGAATGAACCACTGTTTTGATGATTTTTGATCCAATTAACTAACGACGAAGTCATTAAATTAAATTAAATTAAAAAAATATATTTTTTTGCATTTTCAATTAATTTTGCCACTTGAAGTTTTAATTTTTTGAGTAAATATTAATCTTTCTCTATCAAAAAAATTCGCTTACTTTTTAATTTAACAATATATTCCTTTAGGAAAGTTGTCCAATTAAGTTTAGACGATTCAATAAAAAAAGCGGTTTATTAGCGATAAATTTCGGCTCTATGTCCAATAGGGTTGATGCTATCCAAGGAGATTAAGCAATTAACGGTT
>NZ_JBNUPG010000039.1:0-3512 GCF_050409545.1 Facklamia sp. P12932
CATAAGCATGCCATTTTAGAAGCACCTTGTGTAACATATGTTTGACAACTCTAGACTACATTAGCTAAAACGGCTTTTTTTGTATTGAAATTAATAATCCAATTAATGTGTTTATTACCTTCAGCATCAATCACAATGTTAGCTTTCTTATTAATACCTGCTTGACGTTTATAAACATTAGCTGTTGCTTCTTCCTTACCACCTTGCCAATCTAAAGTAACTTTATTTATTTGGTCGAGGTTATTGGCGTCATCTACGGTTGTAAGATATTTAATAGTATAAGTAGCATTGGTATCAGTACCAAATTGATAGGTAAATCCTTGACTTGGATTCATTATTAATGCAGTAGGATCAAAAGCCAAAGCACCTTCATTTGTAGAAGTTAATTCAAAAGAATCATTTACATACTTATAATTGCCACTACTAAAACTATCTTCAATTATTGGTTTAGTAAGATTAATATTACTTTCATTAAAAGTAATCTTCCATTCAATAAATTGCTCAGTTTTATCTTCGCTAGTTACATAAGAACCAACTTTTTTTATTCCTGCTTTAGGACCTGCTAAGTTAACATCAAAAGAAATTCCTGGTCCACTTTCCTCACCGAATAAGTAAACGAGTTCAGCATTATTAGCTATATTAGGTTCTTGCAGTCCTGCTGTCGTGTAATATGTTCGATAAACAAATATATACTTATGAGGTCCTGCATTCTGGACAGTCAGAGCAAATCCTTCTCGATTATCGCTATGTGTATAATTACGAATGTAGTAATTACTATTATCAATTAACTTTTCTGTTGTTATCTCATCTTGGTATAATTCATATGAAGATAAATCTGCAACATTAAAGTCTAATAAACTTTGATCAAACACATCTCGAATTGTCATGCTACCCATATTGATTCTTTGCGAATTAAGGGTAATTTTCCATTCAATATATGGCTTACCTTCATCATCTACCAATTGCTCCCCAGCTTTACCAAAAGTTGGAATAGTATTTATAACAACCGAGTCGGTTGCACTATTTTGTGGATCTAGATTATCAGAGATAATATTAGTGACTGTCCCCTGAACACCCAATTCTACTTCTGTCGAAAAAGTAATATAATAGGCTTGTCCTTGAGCATTAAGTTCTAAAGGAAAGCTTCCACTAACTGGTGTGAAATCTTCTGGGTTTAAAACATTGCCGTTACTATCAGGAACAACCTTACGCACTTTAATCGTATCTTTTAAAAGTTTAATTTTTTCTGTAATATTCTTCGTTTGAGAGTCCACTCCACTTATTAAATCTTCTAAAATTACTGTCCCAAGATCTTCCTGGCCATAATTATAAGTAACTTCCCAATCAATTATCGAGGGATCTTGCTCTGAGATTGAACCTTGTTTAGTAATAGTCGGTAGATCTTCATACCATGTTCCCTCAAAACTATCAGAAACAGGAGTTTCTGAACCATCTAGGAAAATTAATCCAGTATTACTGATAGTTTTAGCTCCTCCCCCATTCGGTCGATTAATTAATGTAGTATAGCTAATATCATAGGCATCTTCAATTGACCCTAAGTCAATTTCAAAGCGCGAATCACTTATTAACGGTGCAACCACTACTTCTTCTTGGCCTATCACTTGGTTTTCGTAATTACGAATGAGCTTTTCAACTAAGATACTTTCTGGTAAAAGCTCTAAATCATCACCAAAATAATCGGTATATGTAGCCTCTGAAACGGTGGCCATACTATCATTTAATCGAACGGTCCAATCTATATGTGTAGGGTTTGTCACTGGTTGTCCAGTTACATCTTTATATACTTTTTCTCCGTTTTCATCAATAATATAGGGTTGTCCTGCTATTTTTTTATCTTCCCCGTCATAAGGTATTTCCTCAGCAATGATAGTTGTTGTAAAAAACCCTCCTTCACCGTATGGAATGACAACCTCAATAACTTCTTCTTCAATCAATTGTGTTGTATCGAACTGTCCAGAAATCTTTATGTTTATATTTAAATCATCAAATTCCTTAGCCTTATCATTAAAAAGAATGGCAACTTCCCCATTAGTTACAGTATAAGTACCCACTTCTGTACCTTCCACCAGAAGTGAAACAGCTGCGGAACTTCCTTCAAAAATTTCTGGCAAAACAATAGTATAAGTGTCCCCAGCATTTATTACCGTATTAGGAGGACTAACTAGAGTATAATCAAGTATTAAAGCATTTAATTCTGATGGAGTAAAAGTTATCGATTCCCCATCAGGTAAAATGAATGTGTTATTGTCTGTTGTGGTGACAGTCATAACAACATTTTTCACCCAGTTGCCTTGAAGGACACTAAAAGTAGCGTTTTCAGGAACCATTTCATTCTCTACAGCCGTTTCATCTATCGGAGGATCAATATTGTTGATGCCTTCTGGCGCTTTATCCATTGGGACTTCTGTTTTCTTTTGAGGAAGATGTTCTGCATCATCTTCTGAGTTGTTTGAATTATCCACTTGTGTCTCTTCGTTTAGATTATCATCTCCTATCTCTTCCAGAAGGGTTTCATCCTTTAAAATGTTATTATCCACATCTTTTTGTTCGCCAGCTTTATTCTTAGTCCTAGTTTCGAGCACTTGTCCATCGACATTTTTTTCATTCTTTACCATGGTAGTAGTATCTGTATCAAACACCTGCGAAACTGCGTACATCGTTTGTGGTGAGAAAACGATATTCAACACAAGCATCATTGTCAACACTAAATTAACCATTATTTTTTTATTCATTACAATTCGCCTCCTTATTAACTTTTGCTCAAGCTCACTTTATTCTTGCTGATAATTTCTTCATATAACTCCTTTCTAATTCATAAAATCTCTCACATTAGTGTCTTTATACCCATAATATTAAGTCAAGCCCATAATCCTGTGTGAATTACACTTCAATGTTTTAACAGTCTCTTGTTGATCAAATTTAATACGCTTTCTTATCGAACTGAGCCATTGTCATATATATCCTTTGACTCTGACACCCTTCGAATCACCTGTAACCATCAGCTTGAATAAATTGTTTTTGTCAATTATTCATTACTTTTTTTAAACATGGTTATTAAATGTTTTAGAGACATTCCCCTTTATCGATTATTTAATAATGCTTTAAACTCTTCATTATTCAATGTAAGATGTTCTTAGCCTCTATAAAAATCTACTAGGTATGTTTTATAGCAAAAACATCGCGCCGTAAAAGGGGCTTTATATGGACTTTCATAATCTACACAATTACATGGACTTTATCCCATATTAACACAATATTGTGAATTGTAGCAGTATTATGGTTAAATTTCAGATTAAAAATTTCCTACTAATTAAATTTTAACTAGTTGAACGTAAAAGAAAAATAACTTTTCTATTAGTATCAAGAAACTATTCTTTTTAAATTTAATTATGTTTCAAAATGTTTACTTCCATATAAAACAAAAAACCAAAATCAAGATTGTTAGACGATAATACATATGTGACATAAAACAAATAAAAATAGGGAGCTTC
>NZ_JBNUPG010000040.1:0-2671 GCF_050409545.1 Facklamia sp. P12932
TAACAAGGTAGCCGTATCGGAAGGTGCGGCTGGATCACCTCCTTTCTAAGGAGTAGTTGGAACCTACACACGGTTAATGTCTTTGTTTAGTTTTGAGTGAGCTTCAATAGGAAGTCTACTCAATCGATCATTGAAAACTGAATACACCAAACAAGATTGATCATATTCTCGATGCGAGGTATGACAATCACATTATTTCTTAAATAAAAGATATAATGAACCGAGAAATTGACCGAGTCTATGAGTAACATCATAGAGTTAAAAAATAAGCGAAAATATTGTGGTTAAGCAATAAAGGGCGCACGGTGAATGCCTTGGCACTAGGAGCCGATGAAGGACGCGACGAACAGCGATATGCTTCGGGGAGCGGTAAGTACGCTAAGAACCGGAGATTTCCGAATGGGGGAACCCAATGATTGTAAAAGATCATTATCCGCAAGGAAGGTAGACGCAGAGAACTGAAACATCTAAGTAACTGCAGGAAAAGAAAATAAGAATGATTCCCTAAGTAGCGGCGAGCGAACGGGGAAGAGCCCAAACCAGCGTGCATGCACGTTGGGGTTGAAGGACTCCATCACGAGACCAGACGATTTAGTAGAAGCCCATGGGAAGGGGCGGCAGAGAGGGTGAGACCCCCGTATGCGAAAGATCAACAGGCTCAGGAGTATCCTGAGTACGGCGGGACACGAGAAATCCCGTCGGAATCCACCAGGACCATCTGGTAAGGCTAAATACTCCCTAGTGACCGATAGTGAACCAGTACCGTGAGGGAAAGGTGAAAAGCACCCCGGAAGGGGAGTGAAAGAGTACCTGAAACCGTGTGCTTACAAGTAGTCAGAGCCCGTTAAGGGGTGATGGCGTGCCTTTTGTAGAATGAACCGGCGAGTGACGATAGTTGGCAAGGTTAAGTAGAAGATACGGAGCCGTAGCGAAAGCGAGTCTGAATAGGGCGTTAGTCAGGTGTCGTCGACCCGAAACCAGGTGACCTACCCATGTGCAGGTTGAAGGTGTGGTAAGACGCACTGGAGGACCGAACTCACATACGTTGAAAAGTGTGGAGATGACGTGTGGGTAGCGGAGAAATTCCAATCGAACCTGGAGATAGCTGGTTCTCTCCGAAATATATTTAGGTATAGCCTCAGAGTAAGAGATGTGGAGGTAGAGCACTGTTTGGACTAGGGGCCCATTCGGGTTACCGAATCTAGATAAACTCCGAATGCCACAAACTCATCTCTGGGAGTCAGACTGCGAGTGATAAGATCCGTAGTCGAAAGGGAAACAGCCCAGACCACCAGCTAAGGTCCCTAAGTAACTGTTAAGTGGAAAAGGATGTGGGGTTGCCTAGACAGCTAGGATGTTGGCTTAGAAGCAGCCATCATTTAAAGAGTGCGTAATAGCTCACTAGTCGAGTGACCCTGCGCCGAAAATGTACCGGGGCTAAACAGTCCACCGAAGCTGTGGATTCTAATTTATTAGGATGGTAGGAGAGCGTTCTATGTGCGGAGAAGCTGTACCGTAAGGAGCAGTGGAGCGCATAGAAGTGAGAATGCCGGTATGAGTAGCGAAAGACAGGTGAGAATCCTGTCCACCGATAGACTAAGGTTTCCAGGGGAAGGCTCGTCCGCCCTGGGTAAGTCGGGCCCTAAGCAAAAGCCGAACGGCGTATGCGATGGACAACAGGTAGAGATTCCTGTACTTGGGAAATACGATTTAAGCAATGGAGGGACACAGGAGGTAAGTCCACGCAGACAGATGGAAAAGTCTGTAGAAGCAACGAGTGAGATTGTGAGTCAAATGCTTACAATTAATGATGAGTTGTGATCTGGAGCGAAATAATAGTAGCGAAGGTGGATAATCAAACTGTCGAGAAAAGCTTCTAGCTAGTATGACCAACCCGTACCGCAAACCGACACAGGTAGTCAAGTGGAGAACACTAAGGTGAGCGAGAGAACTCTCGTTAAGGAACTCGGCAAAATGACCCCGTAACTTCGGGAGAAGGGGTGCTGACGCAAGTCAGCCGCAGTGAATAGGCCCAGGCGACTGTTTATCAAAAACACAGGTTTCTGCTAAATCGCAAGATGACGTATAGGAGCTGACGCCTGCCCGGTGCTGGAAGGTTAAGAGGAGCGCTTAGCGCAAGCGAAGGTGCGAATTGAAGCCCCAGTAAACGGCGGCCGTAACTATAACGGTCCTAAGGTAGCGAAATTCCTTGTCGGGTAAGTTCCGACCCGCACGAAAGGCGTAACGATCTGGGCACTGTCTCAACGAGAGACTCGGTGAAATTATAGTACCTGTGAAGATGCAGGTTACCCGCGACAGGACGGAAAGACCCCATGGAGCTTTACTGCAACTTGATATTGAGTGTTTGTGTGACATGTACAGGATAGGTAGGAGTCAAAGAGCTGTGTACGCCAGTATGCAAGGAGACGTTGGTGGGATACTACCCTTGTAATATGAACCCTCTAACTCGCGTGAAGAACACGGAAGACAGTGTCAGGTGGGCAGTTTGACTGGGGCGGTCGCCTCCTAAAGAGTAACGGAGGCGCCCAAAGGTTCCCTCAGAATGGTTGGAAATCATTCGTAGAGTGCAAAGGCAGAAGGGAGCTTGACTGCGAGACCAACAAGTCGAGCAGGGACGAAAGTCGGGCTTAGTGATCCGGTGGTACCGCAT
>NZ_JBNUPG010000041.1:0-2150 GCF_050409545.1 Facklamia sp. P12932
AATATCAAGATTATATGTGTCAGGAAGAAAAGAAAAGGAGACCAAGCAACCGTTAGTGGCTTAATCTCCTTGGATAGCATCAACCCTATTGGACATAGAGCCCTTATTTGAAGTGCTTTTTGTCTAAATAATTGAAATTTTTAATTATCTAAATTATCAATATGTTTTTTATATTTTTTTATTTTATACTCACCTAAGCTATAATTTAACATAAAAGAAACTAGCAGTAATCCAAAAAATTCAATTATATAAACAATTAATTCCAACACATATTCTACCTCTAAAAATGTAAAAAATAAACAGATACCTGTAATTACAACACTAAAAATTAGAGATTCAATTAAGTAAGATTTTACTCTTTGCATTTTAGCTTGTTTTGATTTTCCAATAGTTAGTTTCTTACCTGAAAAACTAGTAGGTAAAAACAATTCTTTATCAGATCTTAACCCAATTAAATATATAATACCAATTAATAAAAGTAATATTATTTCCCAGTTCGTTGCTGAAATATCTTTTGTTCTCACATACTTGTATGTAATGTAATTTCAACAAGTAAATAAAAGATTGTTACAACTACAATTATTGACGATACGTCACCAATGTATTTTCTTTGTCTTTCATCAATTATCGGATAAATTTCATTGTTAGCTTTATTTTTTTTCATCTTCATCTTCCTCCCAAAATAAATCGTTCAAAGTTTTCTTTGTAGCTTTACATATAGCAATACATAAATTCAATGTTGGATTATAATTTTTATTTTCGATTAATCCAATCGTTTGTCGAGTAACTCCTACAATATTCGCTAGATCTTCTTGAGATAGATTACATTCTGCTCTAGCTATTTTTAATTTATTATTTTTCATAGTGGTTACCTCCTATAAATAATGTAATATATTTATTGCTTTGTGTCAAATATATATTGCGTTATGTTTTGAATTTAAGATTTTTGTTAATTTTCTTTAGTCAATATCTTTTAAATGTTTATACTATACGTCATCACAAAACCTGCAGACTTTTATGAAAATATACGGTAAAATACAATTAAAAAATGATGAAAATTGATTTTGATGATGTGATAAAATTAGAGCTTTTTCTAAAATAGAAAACAGTAATTGTATTTTATCTCAATAGAAGCCAATTTACTGTTTGTTTTTTATAGAGACTTTGTTTTTATGTTTGTTGTTTATGCTTAGAAATTTCTATTTTATACAGAAATTTATAAAAAGCTGCGGTAAAATATAGTTAGAAAAAACATGGCTTAATACCTGTTACTTGATTTGTTTTAAGTAGCAAGCACAGTCAATGAGTACCCATTGACGAAAAATTGATGAAGCAGACCACTAGGGACTGCTTCTTTTTTTATTCAATTTTAACTTGTTAGGGAGAACCCTAAGACCCTGAAATTCAAAAGAAAAGAAGATAATAATGGAAAATAGAAGGAGAAAAAATCAACTAAAAATTTGGTTAGATGATGAAGAATTAGCTCTTTTTAAGAAGAAATTAGAAATGTCTAAATGCAATTCGATAGGACAATTTATTAGAAAAAGTATTTTAGAGAAAGAAATTTATGTTGTGGATTTAGAACCGATTGTTAGATTAGACTGGCTTTTTTCTAATGCAACAAATAACATTAATCAAATTGCAAAACACACCAATCAGACAGGTGTCATCTATCATGAGGATATAAAATCAATTAGAAAAGATCTTGACAACTTTTCTAAAGAGTTGTGGCAAATTCATTCCCTACTCCTTGGTAGAACAAAAGAAAGGAGCGATTAATATGGCAATTACTAAAATCCATCCGATTAAAAAACGCTATCTTATGCTATAGATTACACCACTGATGATATGAAAACAGATGATAAAATTCTTGTTTCATCTTTTAATTTTAATCCCATATCTACCCATAAACAGTTTGAAGCGAGACGAGAACCGTTCGATACAAAGGGAACAGTTTTAGCTAGACATTTAATTCAACCCTTCTTTCCTGGAGAAACAGATGCTGAAACTGCCCATCGAATTGGACGAGAACTTTGTGAAAAAGTTTTAGGAAATGAATATGAATATGTACTAGCAACCCATGTAGATAAAGACAATATCCACAATCATATCATTTTTAATAATGTAAATTTTGTTACAGGCAAATGCTA
>NZ_JBNUPG010000042.1:0-1810 GCF_050409545.1 Facklamia sp. P12932
AGAAAAGGAGACCAAGCAACCGTTAGTGGCTTAATCTCCTTGGATAGCATCAACCTTATTGGACATAGAGCCTTAAATCTTCAATCTCTCATCTTTTCATAGCTCTACTGATTTTATATTTTTTCTATAATATTTATTCCATTATCTATGGCATCTTCAAACTTTATGTCTCTAGCGTAGAGATTTTTCTTCGAATACGCTTGCCACCTTTTTAAAAAAGCTTCATCTGTTTTTAACATTTCCATTAGACTGATGATTTTATCTGTATCAAATTCCGTTTTTCTATAGTTAAATGTTTGAATACAAGCCTCTTTTAATATATCAATCTCTATTTCCTTATCTTTTAATTTATAAATTATATAAAGATCATAATAATCCTTACTTCTGCTATTTAAAAATCCTCTTGAATAAATTGTTTGAATTTTTTCTGCTAATATTGTTTCTATGGGATAAGCTTTAATTAAAATATCTTTTTGTCCAAAAGCACTTATATATTTATAGTCTATGGGATAGGGTGTAATAACATCTCCTGTTGCAATATCAAGAGGTACGATTTGTCTTATATTCTCCATTCTACAAAGTATACTTACACGAAACCCTCCATACTGGTCATCTTCCTTAATTGTACTTATTCCATGTGTTTTATAGAATATATCATCTGAAGATTTTGTTTCCAGTGCTTCTTGTAATATTTTTAATATATTTTCTTCTGATAAGTGCATATTTCTCAAAAGAAAGTCTATATCTACTGTACTTCTTGAATCTATACCTACTACATTAGATAGAAGAAAACCTCCTTTAAAAACAAAGTTTTCATGATATTTACTCTGTGATAATTTTTTTAATATGCTTTCCAAAAAATAATATAGCATTACTGAATTAAATGGAAGTCCAGTTTCTTTGCTTATCTTGTGACAAATAGCGGTTAGTTTTGCTTTATTCATATACCACCTCCATAACTTCCTTTACTTTATCTTCTATTCCCATTTTTCTTGCTATTTCATAAAGAGAATGTATATCCTTATCCTTATATTTAGAATATGAACGAATGAGTTTTACATAAACTTCAACATCCATTTTTTCTTTGTTAGAAATAAAATCACAAAGTGTTCTTTCGTAGGAATAAACATTAACAGTATTTCCAAACATTGTCTTTTTCTGGATAATGCCTAAGTCATAAATAGATTTTTTTACATAATTAACATTAAGTGTATCTTGCTTTTCATTAAATTTATAGCCATTGTAAACTGTAACATCCATTATCCATGGAATTTTGTCCGTTACTCCAAGTATAAACAAAGCTGTCTCATAGGAAAATATTGCCTTTTTATACTGATATTGAAAAAAATAGTAATCATCATAATCACCATCTTTAGTAATATATATTCCTTTTTGAACTCTAAACAATTTTCCTTCTTTTACTAGTCTACTTAAATATACTGTAGGTATATTATTTTCTCTGCAATAAGTAGATGTTATAATACCACCTGACTTTTTAAGATGTCTTTCAATTTGCTTTCTATGATTCATTATATTCATCTCCTTGTTGCATTTACACTTATATTATATACTTTTATTAGTGTATTTACAACAAAGCTTTGAATTCATATCCAATTTATTTCAATTACACAATCCATTATTTTACTTGGCTCTGCTTTCCTACTCTGCTTTTAAAGTTCTATAATAAATAGGGTGGATGGAAGAAAAACACTTCCTTCCACCCTATTTTTTGCTACATAAAAACACAGAAGTCCAATCTATTAAAAGTGGTAACTAAAATAGAAAGGACTCTGTGCCAGGACTCATGATA
>NZ_JBNUPG010000043.1:0-1775 GCF_050409545.1 Facklamia sp. P12932
TTTAAAATAAGACCCGAGATAAAATGTCCACGCATTTTGTCTCGGGTCTTTATTTTTTCTTGTTCTTGGATATATAACACCAGTTTATTGATATTGTATGCCAGTAATGCAATGCCTCATTCAATTTTCACCTTCCGTCTGCCTCGAAGGTGGACTCGGGTGAAACCTAAAGAACCCTTGAGATAGCCAAAGGCAGTTTCAACATCGATTTTTCGGCGGGCATAAATGGCTTGGGTGGTTTCTTCTTCAGCCAGTGCACGTTGTTTAGCTTTAAAATATTCCTAAGAAGGATTGACGCTGATTTTTCGGATGGAACCTTTCGGAGTAAATGCGGCTTCAATGCGTTCGCCTCCTGAAGTGTGCGTTTCAGCTTTGTATTCTTTGAATTGTTGAATCTCGTCATAATGATTTTTTCGCTCACGGTAAGCACTGAAATTGAAACGTACCCCTTGAAGGTCAATATAATAATCATCTGCTTCATGATAAGTCCAATTGAAGACTTTCTTTTCATCGGATTGCCATTTTTTTGTCTGTTCTTTTAACATCGTGCTATAGGGGATGATGGCGATGGTATCGGGATGATGGTCTTCTAAGTAGGCATAGTTGGACTCGGAACCATACCCAGCGTCCATCGAAACATAAGTCATCGAATCAATGAGTGCACGGTGGGTCTCAAAGAATGGTTGAAGCGTTCGTGTGTCGGTTGGATTGGGATAGATGTCATAAGCTAATACATATTGATGACTGGTGGCGTTTTGTAGGTTATAGCCAGGTTTAGTTTGACCGTTTCGCATTGGATCTTCTTTCATCCGCATAAAGGTCGCGTCAGTATCCGTTTTAGAATAAGAATGACGGTCACCTAAAAGATGACGATGTTTTTCATAGTTTTGTTTCTTTTCAATGCGTTCATTGAGTGGGTGCTTGAGAGATTTTAAGCGACGACGTGATTGCTTGGCCGGATTAGGCGATTGTTTCTTTGTTTCTTCCACTTCTTTTTCTAAAGCTTCGAGACAGCTCTCTAACTGTGTCATCACTTCTTCCAGCTGATCCATCGTTAAGTCTGTTCCCTCAGGAAGTGTCATGTCTTGATAGGCTACTTTGGTTTCTTTTAACAGCTCTTTGATTTGTGCTTCATTGACTTCATCAAAACGGATGATGTTCTTTTTCCAGACGAAGGTATATTTATTCGCATTCGCTAAAATTTTTGTTCCATCAATAAATAAAGCATCGTCTATCAGATGTTGTTCCATTAAATAGTTTACAAGTCCATCAAACCCAGCATCTAGAATGGCTTGAATGCTCTCATCCACTCGGCATCGGCAGATCGTGGTATGTGAAGGGACTCTACCTTGTGTTAACCATTGAGCCGGTAAGTTTTCAGCCGCAAAGCGTTCAATCTTCCGACTGGTAAATATCTCTCGAGTATAGGCAAAGAGAATGAGCTTTAAGACGGCAGATAAAGGGTATTCTCTCGGGCGACCAAACACATAAGGATGATCAATGGCTAATTGGTTGACCAAGCCATCAATAAAGTGGACAACATGTGCTTCTTCAGGAATATAGGCATAAGAGATTTCCAAAGCTAATTGATTTGTGTTATAATGAAAGTGTATTTTTTATGTCCTTTCTTTTGTGTTAGAGGAGAGGCATTGACGAAGCAGAAAGCGTCAACTTTCTGCTTTTTTATATCTTCATTATACCATAAAAACCACTATAAACATTGTTTAAACAACGTTTATAGTGGTTTTTCGGTTTGAGACTTATGATACAGCCCC
>NZ_JBNUPG010000044.1:0-1748 GCF_050409545.1 Facklamia sp. P12932
CAGAGGGTACGATCGATCTAAATGAGCCAGGTAAGTATACAGGTCTAGTGGAAGTCACTTATCCTGATGGTTCTAAAGAAATAGTTACCGTACCGGTTACAGTGACTGCGCCAGAAGTACCCGATAAGGATAGTTATGATCCAACAGTTAAACCAGAAATCGTAGAAGCAGGCGGCACGATTGATTTAACCGATAATGTCACGGTTCCAGACTATGTCGTAGACCCAGCCCATCCAGGCGTACCAAGCTTTAAGGATGTGACACCAGAGGGTACGATCGATCTAAATGAGCCAGGTAAGTATACAGGTCTAGTGGAAGTTACTTATCCAGATGGATCAACGGAAATCATCCAGGTACCGGTAACAATCACAACACCTGAAACGCCACAAGCGGATGATTATACCCCAGTGGTAACGCCAGAGATCGTAGAAGCAGGCGATCCGATCGACTTAACCGATAATGTCACGGTTCCAGACTATGTCGTAGACCCAGCCCATCCAGGTGTACCAAGCTTTAAGGATGTGACACCAGAGGGTACGATCGATCTAAATGAGCCAGGTAAGTATACAGGTCTAGTGGAAGTTACTTATCCAGATGGATCAACGGAAATCATCCAGGTACCGGTAACAATCACAACACCTGAAACGCCACAAGCGGATGATTATACCCCAGTGGTAACGCCAGAGATCGTAGAAGCAGGCGATCCGATCGACTTAACCGATAATGTCACGGTTCCAGACTATGTCGTAGACCCAGCCCATCCAGGTGTACCAAGCTTTAAGGATGTGACACCAGAGGGTACGATCGATCTAAATGAGCCAGGTAAGTATACAGGTCTAGTGGAAGTTACTTATCCAGATGGATCAACAGAAATTGTGGATGTGACAGTTACTGTAACGACACCAACCTCAGATGAAACTCAAGCTGATAAGTATGAACCTATTGTTTCACCTGAAGTGATTCAATCAGGCGGAACAGTAGACTTAACTGACAATGTAACGATTCCAGGGTACGTAGAAGATCCTAAGTATCCAGGACAACCCACGTTTGAAGATGTGACACCAGAAGGAGTAATAGACTATACTAAGCCGGGAACATACATTGGTCAGGTGAAGGTAACTTATCCAGACGGTTCAACAGAAATTGTGGATGTGACAGTTACTGTAACGACACTAACCTCAGATGAAACTCAAGCTGATAAGTATGAACCTATTGTTTCACCTGAAGTGATTCAATCAGGCGGAACAGTAGACTTAACTGACAATGTAACGATTCCAGGGTACGTAGAAGATCCTAAGTATCCAGGACAACCCACGTTTGAAGATGTGACACCAGAAGGAGTAATAGACTATACTAAGCCAGGTAAATACATCGGTTTAGTTAAAGTTACTTATCCAGATGGTTCGTTTGAAATATTTGAAGTTCCAGTTATTGTTTCTGTCTCAGATTCAGAAAATGATGGAGATAATGGTGATCCAAATATCCCTGAAAAATCTGATGATTCACCTTCCAAAGCCGGAGTTTTACCGAATACGGGAGAGTCTGATCAACTTGTTCTGTTTTCAGGTGCTGCTCTTTCAATATTAAGTGGATTAGGATTAATTGCAGTAGGAGGCAGAAAAAAAGAAGAAAATTAAGATGTTTGAACGATTTGTAATAAAACTATTCAAATTTTAAAATCAAGGTGATAATATTTTGGCTCTATGTCCAATAGGGTTGATGCTATCCAAGGAGATTAAGCAATTAAC
>NZ_JBNUPG010000046.1:0-1570 GCF_050409545.1 Facklamia sp. P12932
GTCCCACTATCCACTATAATAAATGATGAAAAGGATAGGAGGGAAAATGATGGGAGATTATCTTACAGTGAAAGAAAAGCATTATTATGAAACAATTAAACAAGTCGTGAATGGTAAAAAAACAAAACAACGCGCGGAGGTCGAACTCGCTCTTTCTCGCCGTCAAATCAACCGATTGATTCAACGTTATTTATCGAAAGGACGTCGAGGTTTTCAGCATGGGAACTGTGGCAGGTCTCCTTCCACCAAGATTTCACCTTCTCTTAGAAAACAAATTGTGTCTATCTATCAAACAAAATAGGCGTCATTTAATTTTAAACATTTTCATGAGTTTTTAGTGAAAGAAGAAGGCTTTTGTCTTTCTGAATCTTCCGTTCGAAACATTTTGTCTCAAGCTCACATTCTTGCTCCCAAAGCTCGTCGTTCAACGAAACGCCGATGGAAAAAACAATTGCTAAACAAACAAAACAAATCGACACTCACCCAACGCGAACTCTCCCTGTTGAAAGAGGTCCAATTAGTCGAAGGAAAGAAAGCGCATCCTTCTCGCTTCCGCAAAAAATATGCCGGAGAATTAATTCAAATGGATGCTTCTCAACATGTTTGGTTTGGAACAGAAAAAGCCTTTTTACACGTCGCCATTGATGATGCTTCGGGAGAGATTGTCGGTGCTTTCTTTGACAAGCAAGAAACTTTAGCTGCTTATTATGAAGTTTCTGCTCAGTTTCTAGAAAACAAAGGCATTCCTGTTGAAATTTTGACCGATAATCGCACGATCTTTAAGGCTGGGAGAAAAGAAAAAGGCTCTCTGTCTGACCAGAGAACCTTAACACAGTATGGATATATGTGCCAAAACTTAGGGATTGTCCTGTCGACGACTTCAATCCCCCAAGCTAAAGGACGCGTGGAACGCGTGTTTAACACACTTCAAGACCGCTTAATCAGCGAAATGCGTCTGGCTAATATCCAAACCTTAGCGGAAGCGAATCACTTCTTGATTCAATTTATTCCTCTATTTAATCAGCGATTTGCTTTCCAACTTAAAGATAACCGAAATGTCTTTCAAAAGATAGACCCTTGCGTTAATTTGAACTATTTACTTTGTCGACATGATTTCAGAGTTGTAAATGCGGGACATTCCATTCGCTATCATCGCCAAACTTACCAATGTGTCGATGACTCAGGTAACGTTCAATACCTTCCTCCACATACGCGTGTGATGGTCATTGAGACGCGTAATCTTGAGTTATATGCCAATTATCAAGAGACCTTGTATCCACTCAAGATCGTTCCTGAACATGAACGTTATTCGAAAGAATTCGATACACCGCCTCCTAAAACTAAGCCAAAAGTCATTCCTATCCCGCCTTTATCTCATCCATGGAAAGCAGCCTCTTATCAGCGGTATCTTAAGCAATTGAAGCAGACACATCCAGTATAAAAGAAGAACACTCGAGGAAAAAGATGAGAATAGAAATTCTCACTTTTTCCTCGAGTTCACCAAGCGAAGCGCGGTAGTTTTATCCCGCAAATTTTTAAAATTTCAGGACATTTTCATTTACGGTTGACA
>NZ_JBNUPG010000047.1:0-1525 GCF_050409545.1 Facklamia sp. P12932
AACCCGTGTTACCGCCGTGAAAGGGCGGTGTCTTAACCGCTTGACCAACGGGCCAATATCAAAACTCATTGGCAAGTATATAAGAATAACGGAGAAGGAGGGATTTGAACCCTCGCGCCGGTATAAACCGACCTACACCCTTAGCAGGGGCGCCTCTTCAGCCACTTGAGTACTTCCCCATAAGCCAATTCAAAATAACAATTAATTATTGCTATGGGCCTGAGTGGACTCGAACCACCGACCTCACCCTTATCAGGGGTGCGCTCTAACCAGCTGAGCTACAGGCCCATTATCAATAAAGCGGGTGAGGAGAATCGAACTCCCGACAACAGCTTGGAAGGCTGTGGTTTTACCACTAAACTACACCCGCATATTCTCAAAGGAGGATGTGGGATTCGAACCCACGCGCGCTCTTACACGCCTGACGGTTTTCAAGACCGTTCCCTTCAGCCGAACTTGGGTAATCCTCCGTTAACCAATGGCAAAATCCATAATGCATAATGGACCTTGTAGGACTCGAACCTACGACCACCCCGTTATGAGCGGGGAGCTCTAACCACCTGAGCTAAAGGTCCGGCCTTAGATAGCGGCGAAGGGGATCGAACCCATGACCTCCCGGGTATGAACCGGACGCTCTAGCCAGCTGAGCTACACCGCCAAAAAAATGGAGAATAGCGGGATCGAACCGCTGACCTCCTGCGTGCAAAGCAGGCGCTCTCCCAGCTGAGCTAATCCCCCATATAAGAATAAACAAATCGGGAAGACAGGATTCGAACCTGCGACCCCTTGGTCCCAAACCAAGTGCTCTACCAAGCTGAGCTACTTCCCGTTTTACTCTAATACACCCGGCAGGATTCGAACCTGCAACCGCCTGATTCGTAGTCAGGTACTCTATCCAGTTGAGCCACGGGTGCAAAATATTTTATCATTCACAATAAAGTGAAATGCCGAGGGCCGGAGTCGAACCGGCACGGTGATCACTCACCGCAGGATTTTAAGTCCTGTGCGTCTGCCAATTCCGCCACCCCGGCTTTAAAAGCCTAAATGTATCTTGGCAAAGCGGAAGACGGGGTTCGAACCCGCGACCCCCACCTTGGCAAGGTGGTGTTCTACCACTGAACTACTTCCGCAAAAGTGCCGGCTAAAGGACTTGAACCCTCGACCCTCTGATTACAAATCAGATGCTCTACCAACTGAGCTAAGCCGGCATAATATAACTTAGGATTTCCAATTATAAATCATAAGTGATCAAAATGCAAGTGCGGGTGAAGGGACTTGAACCCCCACGCCCGAAGGCGCCAGATCCTAAATCTGGTGCGTCTGCCAATTCCGCCACACCCGCAAATTAAAATTCCTTGATGTTTCCATTTAGGAATATGACCCGTGCAGGATTCGAACCTGCGACCCACTGATTAAAAGTCAGTTGCTCTACCGACTGAGCTAACGAGTCAAGAGTGGGGAATGACGGGATCGAACCGCCGACATCCTGCTTGTAAGGCAGACGCTCTCCCAGCTGAGCTAATTC
>NZ_JBNUPG010000048.1:0-1513 GCF_050409545.1 Facklamia sp. P12932
TGGTTCTATAATTTATAGGGTTGATGGCCGAAGGCCTCAACTCTATTTTTTACTTTAGGGTACAAAAAAGGACAGATCTCCTGTATATTATAAGCGACTAAACCACAATAAAGGAGAGCTGTCCCATGTCACACATTATATCATCTTTACTCGGATTAAACGATAAAAACATCACAATTAATGACCAAAAATTTTCAAAAATTTCGATTAAAGGCCGTTTATCTTTCTTATTAACAGGTCAATTAATAGAGCCTATTAGTCATTGCCCTTGTTGTGGGCAATCAGCAATTAACTATTCAATCGTTAAAAATGGCTCTCGTACATCGCGCATTCAATTAATACCGATGGCAGGTTATCCCACTTATTTAGATTAAAAAAAACAGCGTTATTACTGTAAATCTTGTCACTCATCCTTTACCGCTCAAACGCCTGAAGTCGCTCGTCACTGTCATCTATCTAATCATTTGAAACGATATATCGCTGATCAGTTAACACATACGATATCAGAAACTTATATCGCTCAACTGGTGCATGTATCGATTCATACAGTCCGTCGTGTGACGAATCAAATGGCACAGCACCTTCAATTCAAACCGCTACATTCCTTACCACAACACCTTTGTTTTGATGAATTTAAAAGTGTTCGAACGATTGATGCTGCGATGAGTTTCATTTACTGTGACGCTAAAACGCATCGATTAGTTGATTTGTTCTTTGATCGCAAACAGTCTTCATTAATCCGTTATTTTCAACAATTTCCGTTGGAAACCCGTCAATCGGTTCAAACGATAACGATTGATATGTACCGACCGTATATGGATTTAATTCAAAAAGTTTTTCCAAAAGCACAAATTATTATTGATAAATTCCATCTCATTCAAGCTTTAAATCGTGAGCTGAATCGGACACGAATTCATGTGATGAACACCTTCCGAAACAAAGACAATCGACTGTACAATAAACATAAACGCTACTGGCGCCTAATCATGACACCAAGAAATAAATTACACACCACTACTTATCAGCGCTATCGATTATTTGATTGGATCACAAACACCAGTGGTATCGTTGATTATTTATTAACATCAAGTAGCGAATTAAAAGTCACTTACGAGGTCGTTCATCATTTAAGAGAAGCCCTTCAAGACCTTCGAATCGATCGATTTGAGTTTTGGGTCAACTATGGCCTAACATTACCCGTTTCAAAAAAATTAAAGACCGTTTTAAGAACCTTTAAACGCTATCACACTTTTATTCAAAACACCTTTAACTATTCAACCTTAACGAATGGCCCAATTGAAGGGCTAAACAATAAAATCAAGGTGCTGAAACGAAATGCCTATGGCTATCGTAATTATTCACATTTTAAAAATAGAATTTTATTGATGATGCGCTTATACTTGCCCAATCAATCATCTACGTCGGTTGCTTTTTGACAATTTATCTCATAATAAAACCGGTCGATCATTCATGCGCTTATAATAATTGTTGATCTGTAAAAAAAGAGGTGAAG
>NZ_JBNUPG010000049.1:0-1355 GCF_050409545.1 Facklamia sp. P12932
AGACTCACTGGCTCTTTTTCTAATTTATATGGCTAAGTTCATTTTACAATTCACCAAAACTTAATATTAGAAGAGTCACCTCATCTTTAAGAAGGGGTAATTGAATTTTAAACTAACTCTTGCATTACAAGGTAGCTAGCTGTATAATAATCTTAAAATACTATGTAATACAAGATAGTGAATTCGTTCTGTAAAAGGAGGGGTAATTTGTCTTCTACACAAATGTTAAAAGGAGTCATTGATGGATGCATTCTGATGATTATAAAAAATAAAGAAGCATATGGTTATGAACTGGCAGAAAAATTATCCCGTTATGGTTTTCATTCGATGAGTGAGGGTACGATCTATCCTTTATTAATGCGAATGAAAAGAGAGGGTTTAGTATCATCGACACTAAAAAAATCCACTGCAGGCCCCAAAAGGAAATATTATTCCCTGACTGAAAAAGGCGCAGATGAATTGGATCATTTTATTAAGCGCTGGGAAAACCTTCAAAGTAGCGTTAACAAGGTTTTAAATAGAGAGTCGTACACGGATAGTGATAAAGGAGATGGAACAAATGGAAAATAATACTCAACTATCGAAACAAAGTAAAGAGTTTTTAGAAAATCTAACCGTATACTTAGTTTCTAAAGGTAAGGAAACGAATGAGATTGAGGAGATAGTTAGTGAGTTAGAAGATCATCTCATACAAGCTGAAGGCCAAGGGAAGCCGATTGAGCATATTATTGGTTCGTCGCCTAAAGATTATATGAGGTCAATAGCCAATGAAATGTTAGTTGATCACCGTTCTGCTATTAAGAATATTATTGGCATTATGGTTGCATCCTATTCTTTCATTATCTTACCTAATTTGATGAGAGGCGAATTCTCTTTTTCGATTCTAGAGATTATGGGTCATTTAGTTATTGCTGGAGCATTTATTGTTGCAGTGCTTGCTGCTTTTAGAAATATTATTCCAGCTAGATTATCAGACAAAATGAAGTATTTAGTATTTGCTATTATTTCACTTGTAACTATAGCTGCCTATGTTGCTTTATATTATGTAGATAGTATGACTCAAACACCAATTATAACATTAGACTCCACCGTCAGCCTTCTCATTGGGTCTATTATGGTGTTGAACTTAATTTTATTATCAATTTGGTCCAAAACAGCGGTTTTACTCGTAACACTTTTGTTAATTACACTACCAGAATATCTTTTAAATCTATCGCCTCTTCCCTACGAGTTAAAGCAAATTTTAACTTTGATTATTATGATAGGAGGATTTGCACTGTATGCTTGGTTTGTTTTAAAAAGATAAATTATCATAACAAGTGCAACGTTCAATAAACGCAGAGTTCATTAGCTAT
>NZ_JBNUPG010000050.1:0-1083 GCF_050409545.1 Facklamia sp. P12932
TACACTAAAGATATACAAACAACTTAGCGAAAGGAAGCTCCCATGAAAAATATTATAACAGAAGAAATGCGATTAAGAAAAAGAATTGTAGAGTATGCCATCGAACATGATAATAATGCAGCAGCAGCTCGGCGTTATCATACGTCTCGACAAAATGTAAAACGTTGGCGTGATCGATATGACGGAAGTTGGGAGAGTATAAGAAATCAATCACGACGTCCTCACTCACACCCTAATCAGCATACCGATAACGAACATCAAATAATCAAAGCAAAGTATCAACGCTATGGTCATGAAGGGCTCGCGGAAGTTTATGTTCAATGTCAGCGTGAAGGTTATTCACGTAGTTATGATAGTATGTGCAAACAGATTCGTGAGCAGGGTTGGAATAAGAGCGTAGCGGATGCTAAGAAAAAATATCCCAAGTCTAGATGGAAACCGACCCAAGTAACTTATCCAGGCGAAAAGGTACAAATCGATATCAAATATGTGCCCATGCATTGTCTTAAGTTTGATTCGAAAGGCATTCGTTATTATCAAATCACAGCGATCGATGAGTATTCGCGCAAACGCTACTGTGAGATTGTGGATGAAAAAACGGTCACCAATACCGCTTTATTTTTATTAGAGTTAGAAGCGTGTCTAGGCTTTGATATCACGAAGGTTCAAACAGATAATGGGCGTGAATTTACCAATGATCCAGATGTTACCGATAAACTAACCATCTTTGAGGAGATATTAGAGAGTAAGGAGATAGAGTATCTCAAGACCCGTCCCTATTCTCCATGGCAGAACGGCATAGTTGAAAGAAGTCACCGAGAAGATGGGGAACGATTCTACAATCGTCGAGAATTTAAGAGTGTGCAAGAATTGAAGAAAGCACATCGTCGATATGTGAACCGAGGCAATAATATCCATCGAAAGGTTTTAAATTTTAAGAGTCCCAATGAAGTAGTACGCGAATACTTTAGGAACAAGCCTGCTTAGTCTTGCCCATGATCTCAAATTCTTTATTTCTGTCAAGGATCGCTCCGCTTTCCTCTTTGACAAAAGTAAAGAATTTGAGGGCTAGACGCTAAGACA
>NZ_JBNUPG010000051.1:0-957 GCF_050409545.1 Facklamia sp. P12932
CCCCAAAAGTTCGAGTTAAAAACTAACTTTTGGGGGTACTTTTATGTCTAAAAATAGACTTCTGAATTGAAAATGAAAGTGATTGAAGGGTATTTTGAAGGATAATTAGGTTACAAGGCTTTAACAAAAAATAGGGGATTCCTTCACCTTCTTTAGTCAAGAATTGGGTCAACAATTATAAAAGATAGGGGGCAAATGGGTTAAAAGCAATTCAAGGAAAAGCTGATTATTCTTTAGATTTTTAAGCTGAATGTTTTACACTTTAAGCAAAGAATAGCTGCTTCCTATAAAGAAACGGCAATCGCCTTTAACCTTACGAATCCATCAATGCTAGCTAATTGCAAAGGCGTTTATCTTGAAGGGGGTTCTAAAGCTCTGAATAGACCGATAGAAAGGCCGCCCAAAGTGGTAAAGAAACTTAATAAAAACGGACTTCGTCAAAAGAATAAAGTTGCTGATGATTCAGAATTAGAAGAAAAGACTCAACAAATATTTCACGAACTCTATGAAACCTATAGTTATCGACGAATTACGGCTGAATTATACAAAACACACCATCAAAAAATTAACCCTAAAAAAGCTTTACGAATCATGAATAAGCTCGGCTTAAAACTTACAAAATTCTGGCGAAAGTCACGTCGCTATAGCTCTTACAAAGGAACAATTGCTCCCAACCCCCTCAATCGTCGCTTTAGTGCAAAATATCCTCTTCAAAAATTAATCGCTGATGTGACAGCGTTCAAGACAGCCGATGAGCAGAAACTGTATTTAAGGCCTATTATGGAGAACCACTGACAAGTTATAAGAAACTGATGAATAAGATTAATCAATATATTCACCACTATAATCATAGAAGAATAAAACAAAAATTGAGCGGTATGTCTTTGCTTGAATACCGAATCTATACCATTCAATTAACCGTTTAAATACAAACTCCAACTTTTGAGGTTCACATCA
>NZ_JBNUPG010000052.1:0-825 GCF_050409545.1 Facklamia sp. P12932
GATCTGGCGTTGGATCTGGATCTGGCGTTGGATCTGGATCTGGTGTTGGATCTGGGTCTGGTATTGGACACACTCCACATTCACCGTCTTTACCATCCTTACCGTCTTTACCATCCTTACCGTCTTTACCATCCTTACCATCTTTGCCATCTTTTACAAAGACTTCTTGTGTGGAACCATCTGGCTTCGTAATGATAATGGTATAGCCCGAATTGCCTTCTGTATCTTTTCCAGGTGTTACCTCAACCTTAGGCGTCTGACCATCTTTGCCATTTAAGATGTTTTCAGTTGTCACTTTTCCGTCACTATCTGTAATGGTAATAGTTACTCCTATAACATTACCATCTTGATCTTTGAGTGGGGTTTGCTTGATGGTTGGTGATTTACCATCCACTCCATCTTTACCATCCTTACCGTCTTTACCATCTTTTACAAAAACTTCTTGTGTGGAACCATCTGGCTTCGTAATGATAATGGTATAGCCCGAATTACCTTCTGTATCTTTTCCAGGTGTTACCTCAACCTTAGGCGTCTGACCATCTTTGCCATTTAAGATGTTTTCAGTTGTCACTTTTCCGTCACTATCTGTAATGGTAATAGTTACTCCTATAACATTACCATCTTGATCTTTGAGTGGGGTTTGCTTGATGGTTGGTGATTTTCCATCTACTCCGTCTTTGCCGTCTGCACCATTTGTTACAGTAGTCGTTGTTTGAGTGCCATCTGGATTGGTAATCGTAATGGTATGAGTACCATCGCCATTATCTACGACTTCTGCAGTTGGCGCTTTGCCATCTTTACCGTCGTTGACAACAGTCGTTGTTT
>NZ_JBNUPG010000054.1:0-674 GCF_050409545.1 Facklamia sp. P12932
GCAACCCACTGCAGTATTCTTGCCTGGAGAATCTCCATGGACGGAAGAACCTGGCAGGCTGCAGTCCACGGGGTTACAAAGAGTCAGACACGACTGAGCTACTAAGCACAGCACATAGCCAGTTAACAATGTTTTGACAGTTTCAGGTGAACAGCAAAGGAACTCAGTCAATCTCCCCCAAACTCCCCTCCCATCCAGGCTGCCACATAACACTGAGCAGAGTTTCTTATGCTATATGGTAGGTTGATTATCCATTCTAAATATAGCAGTGTGTGTATATATCCCATCCCAAACTCCTTGCTGCTGCTGCTGCTCAGTCGCTTCAGTCGTGTCCGACTCTGTGCAACCCCATAGATGGCAGCCCACCAGGCTCCCCCATCCCTGGGATTCTCCAGGCAAGAACACTGGAGTGGGTTGCCATTTCCTTCTCCAATGCATGAAAGTGAAAAGTGAAAGGGAAGTCGCTCAGTCGTGTCCGACTCTTAGCGACCCCATGGACTGCAGCCCACTAGGCTCCTTCGTCCATGGGATTTTCCAGGCAAGAGTACTGGAGTGGGTTGCCATTGCCTTCTAATATGACAGGGTAAATGCCAATCAAAGTGACAAGAGATCAAATCTCACTTGTCAGAATGGCCAACTCACAATTCTACAAACAATAAATGTGGGCAACAGCT
>NZ_JBNUPG010000055.1:0-672 GCF_050409545.1 Facklamia sp. P12932
AAAAAGTTCTTCTTTAGGTGGTTTATATTTTATACCTTTCCTTGGTCTATTTTTCATTAACTCTAGGTTATTGTGTAAACCATCTTTACTTACTTTTGACAAATCCATTTCTTCAGGATAAAACTCTCTTAAAAGCTCATTGCTGTTTTCATTTGTACCTTTTGCCAAGCACACTAAGGATCATAGAAATATGTCTTACAGCCTAATTCCTCTTCTGTTTGCTCAAATTCTGAACATTCTTCGCCTCTGTCAAATGTTATTGTTTTTACAAGATCTTTTAGCGCATTAATGATTGCCGATGTGATATTTTCCGACTTTCTATTTTCTACTAATATCGCTATGTAATATCTGGATCTTCTTTCTGCCAGTGTTACAAAACAATACTTGCTTTTTCTATGACTCTCTTTTCCTCTACGAACCTTAATGTTTGAAGAATTGCTTTTTATTTCTCTTGAAATTGTACTAAGAGATCTTCTTAATGTTTTGGCAATTTTTATGATACTCCTTCATAAATTTAAAATTGATAAATACAAGCTCTCTCTTCTATTGTAAGATGGTTATAACTCATAGTTAATGGCTCCTTTTAATCTGTTTTGTTTGGTTATTTACCTATTAATATAGCTAATGAACTCTGCGTTTATTGAACGTTGCACTTGTTATGATAATTTATCT
>NZ_JBNUPG010000056.1:0-657 GCF_050409545.1 Facklamia sp. P12932
AAGAAGAAAGTACCAAAGAAATAAGCTCTAAAAAAGAGAGTTCTAAAGAAGAAAGTACCAAAGAAATAAGTTCTAAAGAAGACATACATAAACAAAAGGATATTGTTGCCACCCTTCAAGATAATGATGATTTCAGTATTTTAGCGGCTGCTTTTGAAAAAACTAATTTAGTTGAAATCTTACAAGAAAACGAACCATATACCCTCTTCGCCCCAACGGATGAAGCTTTTGAGCAATTATTAGAAGAGCTTGATATCACGGAGCAAGAGCTACTAACACAGCCTGATCTTAATAAACTATTAACTTATCACCTGGTGGCTAGTAAAATTTTGGCTGAAGATTTAAAAGACGGAAAATCTGTTGAAACTGTTAATGGAGAAAAAGTGGCCTTCGATTTTTCAGAAGACGAGCCGATGATCAGTGAATCGATGATTACTTCTACCGATTTAGAAGTTTCCAATGGAGTTATTCATATCATTGACACAGTTTTAATTCCTAAAGACTTCGAGTTACAAAAAATGGATACTAAATAAGCTAGGCAAAGCTTTTCTTACTTTCTATTAACGTCAAAGAGGCTGAATAAATAAAGTTCTATAATAAATAGGGTGGATGGAAGAAAAAAACACTTCCTTCCATCCTATTTTTTGCTACACAAAA
>NZ_JBNUPG010000057.1:0-521 GCF_050409545.1 Facklamia sp. P12932
AGATCAATACTTCTGTTATTTCCGATCCTAACCTCGCATTTTAGATGATCTTTCGAATACCATGTGGATTCGCTTAGATCTGTAGGATTGATAAGTCCTCTAAAATTCGAGGGAAGCAACCGAAGGGTGCTAGTTTACTCCATTAAGATACTGGGGCTTTGTGAGACCTTCTCTTAATTTCGTCTCGTTAACTGGTCGTTTTTGATCCAAAAGAGATTGAAGTTCAAAGGTTGCTTTACCAAAGTCTTTATGTTTCCGATGTCCAAACTTTGCGTTATACTCGCTAATAGAACAATAGGCTGTTTTTCCTTAAGTGGCTTCATGGGGAAACTGTTCTTTTATTGTTGTGATCCGCTTTATTTGTTTATTGACGGCTTCTGATTGTTTGTTGGTATAAAAGGATGTCCGTATTTCCTTGGGAAAATGCATAAATGAAAAAAGATTCTTTTTTAGTCTCAATTGTTCAGCCAACTTTGGATAAGTCGCTCCCCAGGTCTGGATGAATTCATTGAGTAGTCGAG
>NZ_JBNUPG010000058.1:0-509 GCF_050409545.1 Facklamia sp. P12932
TCCTCTTCACCATGCGGACCTACCACAGTATCGATTTCCCAGTGTCCCCATTCCTCACGGTCTTCCACTTTCTGGGGGCGTTCTTCAACCGATTTGCCCAGGATTTTGCGGCGTCTGGGTCCAGGTTCAAAAGCCTTGTGCGGTTTGCGTGATACCTTTTCAGGTAAATCAATGTTCTTCGTTCGCATGAGACCCGCATTGATCCACTTATAAAGCGTTTTTGTGCAAGGAATCAACTCCTCACAGAACAATTCATGACGTTTAGCATAACCAACAACCGCATCAGGGCTCCACCTCTCACTGAGTAGCCTTTCATCCGCCCAATCGATAAAGTCCTTACTATTGACCCACTTAGGTTGTCGTCCCGTTCCCTCGTGCAAGGGGTCATACGCCGCTTGTCCCGCAGCAGCACTATAGACATCCCTGAAGTAGAGATAAGTCTTTCCGTTTACAGATTGTTTGCGTTTCTGAGTAACTGTCCCGCGTTTCACTTTTGTATGAATGGTCTG
>NZ_JBNUPG010000059.1:0-503 GCF_050409545.1 Facklamia sp. P12932
TATATAATAAAAAGAAAACGGGTGATTTCTATGATGTCCACTAATGCAGAAAGTAAAACGTTCGAAGCACGTCATCAGATGGCTTTTCATGCGCTCGAAGACCTTGTTCCAGAAGAACATCTTCTGAGAAAAATTGATCGACATATTGATTTTTCTTTTATTTATGGACTGGTAGAAGATGTTTATTGCTTAGATAATGGACGTCCGAGCATTGACCCAGTGACACTGATTAAAATCCCTATCATTCAATATCTCTTTGGTATTCCAAGTATGCGCCAAACCATTCAAGAAATTCAGGTGAATGTCGCATATCGTTGGTTTTTAGGGTTATCTCTCACTGACCCAGTGCCACATTTTTCAACTTTTGGAAAAAATTATAAGCGTCGTTTCGAAGGGACAAGTATCGCCCAACAGATCTTTAGCCAGATTCTCACACAGTGTTTTGAAGCGGACATGATTGATTCTAAAGCTATTTTCATTGACGGCACCCATGTTAAAGCTTG
>NZ_JBNUPG010000060.1:0-501 GCF_050409545.1 Facklamia sp. P12932
CAACCCCTTGGATGGTAGCCTGCCAGGTTCCTCTGTCCATGGGGTTTTCCAGGCAAGAATACTGGAGTAGGTTGCCATTTCCTCCTCCAGGAGATATTCCTCACCCAGGGACAGAATCCAAGTCTCCTACATTGGAAGGTGGGTTCTTTACCACTGAGCCATGTGGGAAGCCCTTGAGAAGCAAATACAAGAACTCAAAATATTATAACTTAGGGCTATTTACTGCATGGGATATGTTTTTGTTTAAATCTCATCTTTTCAACGAGACTTATTTAGCCTTGCTGTATTTAATACTGCAACATGCAAACTGCCTCTACTCCCCTGCCAAAATTCACCTCCACCTCAGCACTCTCAATTCCCTTTATCCAGCTTTATTTTTTTTCTATGTCCATAGTTATTATGACCACCTTCCACATTATTTGCTTATGTTTGATTTTTATTATCATGCCTACAAGAATTCAGGCTACACAAGAAGCAAGACCTTGTTTTGTCTCTAAGTAC